>NZ_CAKKMM010000062.1:0-14809 GCF_918698205.1 Microbacterium sp. Bi128
CCGACATCGTGGTGCTCATGAAGCCGGGCCTCGCGCTCCCCTCCACCCCGCGCGGCGAGGTCCTGGAGTGGTCCTTCCCCAACCCCGAGTCCTGGGATGCCGACGCGGTGCGGCCCCTGCGCGACGCGGTGTCCGAGAAGATCCAGGGCACCCTGCTCGCGCGCTGACGCGAGACGACGAGAGGGGCGGGTCGACATCGACCCGCCCCTCTCGTGCATCACACCGTCGCCGGCGTGCGCCCGATCTGCAGGACCGGGGGCGCGCAGCACGCCCCGCCGAGCGAGACACCGGCCGCATCGAACAGCCCGGCCCCGCCGCACACCCCGGTGTCGGGCAGCGCGAGCTCGACCCGGCGGGCCGCCGCGTGATCGCCCGCGAGCTCGGCCACGACGCTCCGCACCTGCTCGTACCCGGTGAGGGCGAGGAAGGTGGGCGCGCGTCCGTACGACTTCGCGCCCACGAGGTAGAAGTCGGGCTCGGGCTGCGCAAGGTCGACCGCCCCGGTCGCGGCGACCGACCCGCACGAGTGCACGTTCGGGTCGACCTCGGCGGCGATGCGCACGGGAGCCTGGAGCGTCGGGTCGAGTTCCAGCCGCAGCTCCGACAGGAACGACAGGTCGGGACGGAAGCCCGTCAGCACCACGACCCGGTCGGCGGTCAGCGTGCGTCCGTCCTCCGCGATCAGAACCGGACGCGCCCCGTCGCGCGCCACCCGCTCGACGCGGAAGCCCGTGACCAGGTCCACCAGCCCCGCCTCGACGGCTTCCTTCGCCCGGATGCCGAGCGCCCCGCGGGCCGGCAGCTCGTCGGCCTCGCCGCCACCGAAGGCGGTTCCGGTGGTGGCGCGACGCAGCGCCCACGTGACGGTGGTGGACGGATCGCGGCGCTCCATGCGCGCGAGGGCGAGAACGGCGGTCAGGGCGGAGTGCCCCGAGCCGATCACGACCGTGTGCCGCCCCTCGAACCCCTCGCGGTCGCGGAAGTCGGGGATGCGGTACGACAAGAGGTCGGCGGCCGCGTTCTCGCCGAGGGCCGGAAGCCCGTCGGCTCCGGCCGGATTCGGGACGGACCAGGTGCCCGACGCATCGATCACGGCGCGGGCCTGGAGGCGATATTCCTCGCCGTCGACCGGCCGGACGTGGACGGTGAAGGGCTGATCGCCGCGCCCCGCGTCGACGAGGCGATCGCGGCCGAGTCGGGACACCCCGATCACGCGGCTGCCGTAGCGGATGTCGTCACCCAGTGCCTCAGCCAGCGGCTCCAGGTACTTCTCGATCCACTGCGCGCCGGTCGGGTACCCCGAAGTCGGGGCGGCCCACCCGGTCGGCGCGAGGATCCGCGCACCGGCGGAGTCGATCAGCTCGGGCCACTCGGAGAAGAGCCGCACGTGACCCCACTCGGCCACGGCCGCGGCGGGCCCGGAGCCGGCCTCGAGCACGACGGCCGGGACGTTCCGCTCCCTCAGGTGGGCGGAGGCGGCGAGACCCTGGGGGCCCGCTCCGATCACGACCACGGGCAACGCGTTCTCCATCGGAATCCTCATCCCTTCTCAGCGAGCATCGACGATCATCGATGGGTCGAGGATCATCGATGCATCGACAAATGTCAATACGACGTGCGAGAATCGCCCCATGCCCACGACGCTCCCGCTCCTGTCCGCGCCGGACTCCGCGGTGTGCTGCACGCCCCTGACCGGCGGCGTCCTGACCCCCGACGAGGCCGAGCACACGGCGCGGATCTTCAAGGCGCTCGGCGACCCCACCCGCGTGCGCCTGCTGTCGCTGATCGCCGCGTCGGGCGAGGGCGAGGCCTGCATCTGCGACCTCACCGAGCCGGTCGGTCTGTCTCAGCCGACCGTCTCGCACCACATGAAGCTCCTCGTCGACGCGGGGCTCGCCACGCGCGAGCAGCGCGGCCGATGGGCGTACTACCGCGTCGTCACCGAAGCGCTCGACCAGGCCGCGCGCTCCCTCCGGCCGTGAGCCGCGTCGCCGTGCGGGCACTCACCGCCGACGACTGGCCGGCGGTCGAGGCGATCTTCCGCGAGGGCATCGAGGGCGGCAACGCGACGTTCGAGTGCGCGACGCCCGACTGGGCGACGTTCGATTCCGGCCGGTTGCAGACCGGCCGCCTCGTCGCCGTCGACACCGACGCGTCGGTGATCGGATGGGTCGCCGCGTCGTCGGTCTCGACCCGCGCCGTCTACCGCGGCGTCGTCGAGCACTCCGTCTACGTCGCCGATCGGGCGCGGGGGCGCGGCGTGGGCGCGACGCTCCTGGACGCTTTCCTCCGCGCGGCCGACGACGCCGGTATCTGGACCGTGCAGTCCAGCATCTTCCCCGAGAACACCGCCAGCCTCGCACTCCACGACCGCGCCGGGTTCCGCCGCATCGGGCGGCGCGAGCGCATCGCGCTCATGACCTGCGGGCCGTGGGCCGGACGCTGGCGCGACACGATCCTCGTCGAGCGCCGCCGAACCGACTGAGCGTCAGGCCCGCGGGTCGATCGTCCACCCGCCCCTCGCACGATAAACGGTGGATGCCACCACCCCGACGCACCGCCCGACCAATGCGGAACGGCACACGGATGCCACGGCCCCGGCGCTCCGCGCAGCCCAGCCCCCGGCCCCGCGCTCCGCGCAGCCCAGCCACGGCCCACGGCCCACGGCCCCCGGCCCCAGCCCGGGGCCCCGGCGTCAGCCGAGCAGCGCCACCGTCCGCGCGGTGAGCACGCGCGTGTCGGCGTCGTCCAGGCGCGCGGTCCCGAGCGTGCGCGCAGCCCGCAGCACGAGCCGTGCGGCGACGGCGCGCTCGGCCTCGGGCAGTGTCTGGATGTCGGCGACCTTCGAGAACCCCACGATGCGGCGCACGGCCTTGGCCGCCCCGTAGATCGCGGCATCCGACCGGATCTGCGCGAGCGTGTGCGCGAGCACGTCGTCGCCGTACACGCGGGGGTCGACGCGGTCGGGCCAGCGGCGCCGGAACTCCGCCTCGAACGCGTCGACGAGCTCGACCGGCAGGGTCAGCAACGTCTCGGCATCCGCGGTTCGCCCGAGCACGTGCGCCCGGGCGGCCGCGATGACGAGGTTCGCCCACACGGCGCCGAGGTCGAACCCGGTGGGACCGTACGTGCCGAACTCCGAGTCGAACGCCCGCACCGAGGCTCCCTCGGCGCGCACGAACACCGAACCGGTGTGCAGGTCGCCGTGCAGCAGGCTCTGGGTGCTCTCCTGGAACCGCTGCTTGGCCAGGCCGATCTCGCGCACGAACGGGCGGTCGGCGCGCAGGTCGCGCACGTCGTCGTCGTTGGCGGGCAGCCAGCCGTTGTGCTCGTGATCGACGTAGGGCTCGGTGAAGACGAGGTCCTCGGTGATCTCGCTCAGCTCGGGGTTGGTCGCCTCGGCGATCGCGCGCCGGCGCTCGGGCCCCGGTGTGCCGAACACGCTCGTGGCGAAACCCACCGCGCCAACGTACCGGCCCAGCTGCGCGGCGGCGTACGTATGCAGCCGCCCGGCGTTGAGCTCTCCGCGCCACACGGCGTGATCGCTGAGGTCTTCGATCGACAGCGCCAGGGCCTCGGCGTCGAAGCCGTGGAACGCCGGCACGTGCTCCGGGGCGATGCGCTCGTGCACGCCCAGCACCACGGCCTCGCGCGCCGCGCGCTCGCGCGTCAGCGGCCACGACGGATCGACGCGCACGTGCGGCAGCGACTGCTTGACGACGACGCCGTTGCCGGCGGCATCCTTCACGATGAAGACGAGATTCAGGTTGCCGTCGCCGACCTCGACGACCGAGACGACGGATGCCGGGTCCACCGGTCCCGCCAAGTGCGGGCGAGCGGCGAGGTAGGCGGGCACCGTCTCGACGGTGAGCTGATCGGTGAGGGTGTCGGTCATGATGCGGTGGTGCTCCCGGCGGCGATGGTGGTCTTGCGGCGGCGGAACGTGAAGCTGAACAGCAGGGCCACCAGCAGCACGAGGCCCTTCCCGAAGTCCTGGATGTAGTACGGCAGGCCCATCATCGAGAACCCGGTGACCATGACGGCCACGAGGACCGCGCCCAGGGCCGTGCCCCACGCGTTCGGCCGCCCGATGCCGAGCACCGACACGCCCACGAGGGCGACGGCCACGGCATCCAGCAGCAGGCTGTTCCCCGCCGAGACGTCGCCCTGACCGATGCGGGCGGCCAGCACGAGGCCGGCGATCGAGGCGAGGATGCCACAGCCGATGTACGCCGCGGCCCGGTAGGCGCGGACGCGGATGCCGGCGAGCCGGGCGGCCTCGGGGTTGGAGCCGACCGCGGCGAGCGCGCGCCCCCACCGCGTGCGGTCCAGCACGAACCACAGCAGGACCGTGAGTCCGAGGAACAGCAGCACCGGCACCGAGATCGGGCCGATCGAGCCGCGGTCGAACCACAGGAAGTCGGGGGTGAAGCGTCCGAGGGCCGTGGTGCCGTCGGCGAGGGTCATTTGCGACGAGATCGACTTGCCGTCGACGATGATGAGCTTGAGCCCGACGACGGTGAACATCGTCGCGAGGGTCGCCAGCAGGTCGGGGATGCGGGCGAAGACGATGAGCGCCGCATTGATCGCGCCGATGAGCGCCCCCGAGAGCAGCACGACGCCGACCGCGATCCCACCGACCTGATTGGCGATCACGAGCGTCCACGCGGCGATCGACACCGCGAACCCGGCGTTGGCGCCCACCGAAAGATCGAGGCCGCCGACGGTCATGGCGAGCGTCACGCCGAGACCGGCGATGCCGATCGGGGCGATGTACTTCAGCATCCCGGACAGGTTCTCGGGGGTGGCGAACGCCGGCTGTGTCACGGCGAAGAACGCGATGAGCAGCACGGTGACGGCGACGAACCCCCATTTCGCGACGGCATCCACGATTCGAGAACCGACGCGGGGGCGCGCGGCAACGGAAACGGAGGTCATGCGGTTTCCTTCCGGTGGCCGGGGTCGTCGAGCAGCGCAGCGACGATCCGTGCGCGGTCGAGCACGCCGGCGGGGGTGTCCAGGACGATGCGCCCCGACACGAGGACGATGATGCGGTCGGCGACGTCGAGGATCTCGTCGACGTCGCTCGAGAGCACGACGACCGCCGCACCCCGGGCCGCGCGCTCGCGGGCGGCGTCACCGATGCGACGGCGCGCCCCGATGTCGACGCCGCGGAACGGCTCGTCGAGCACGGCCAGACGCGGGTCGGTGCGGAGCCAGCGGCCCACGACGACCTTCTGCTGGTTGCCGCCCGACAGGTCGTCGACGCGGGTCTCGGCCGACGGCGCGACGACGCCGTACGCCTCGATGACGTCGTCGGCGGCCGCGCGCTCGCGGGCCGACGACATCACGCCCCAGCGCGAGATCTGCCGCAGCACCGGGAGTCCCACGGTGTGGGCGATCGACCAGCCGGGCTGGATCCCCTGGCGCTGCCGATCCTCGGGCACGAGAACGACACCGGCGGCCTGGGCAGCGGCGGGTGAGCCCGGGCGATATGGTCCGCCGTCGAGCTGCAGCCGGGCTTCACCGACCGGGCGTACGCCCGCGACGAGCTCGGCGAGCTCGGTCTTGCCGGCGCCGAGCAGCCCCAGGATGCCGGTGACCTGGCCCGCGGCCACGGCCAGGTCGAGCGGCTCGCTGCCCGGGAGCAGCACGGCGCCGTCGACGCCGAGCACCTCCGCGCCGGCGGGGAGCGGCTCGGTGATGTGCTGCTGCAGTTCGGTGGGGACGCCGAGCATCGCCTCGAGCGCCGCGTGCCAGTCGAAGGGGCGCCCGGCGTCGAGTTCGAGCCGGCCGTCGCGGAGCACGACGATCCGGTCGGCGAGCCGTTCGATCTCGCCGAAGCGGTGACTGACGAACAGGATCGAGAGGCCCTCGTCGCGCAGCACCCGCAGCACGTCGAACAGGCGGTCCGCCTCGGCCGCGGTGAGCGCCGACGTGGGCTCGTCGAGGATCAGCAGACGCGGAGTCGACCGCAGCGCGCGGGCGAGCACGAGCAGTTGGGCGTCGGAGGTGCCCAGGCGCGCGGCATCCGCTCGGAGGACCTCGTCGGACCACGACAGGCCGAGGCGCGCGAGCGCTGCGCGGGCGACACGCTCGGACGCGGACCGGCGCACGAGACGGTGGCCGCCGGTCGCGAGGTCGGTGAGGGCGAGGTTGTCGGCGACGCTCAGCCCCGGCACGATGCCGTCGGCGATGCGCTGGTGCACGGTCTCGACACCCGCGCGGCGAGCGCGGGCGGGCGAGGTCAGGCGCAGCGTCGTGCCTCCGACGGCGATGTCGCCGGTGTACCCGGGGTTGGCGCCCGAGATCGCGCCGATCAGGGTGGACTTGCCGGCGCCGTTGGTGCCCAGCAACGCCGTGATGCTGCCCGGGTACAGCGCGAGAGCGACGTCGCGGAGCACCTGGTGTGTGCCGAAGCGCACGCCGACGCCGCTCAGGCGGACGACGGGGGTGTCATCCGCCGGAGCGGCGTGCGAGAGCGGTGAGGTCATCCCGAGACGGCGGGCAGCCAGTCGGCGACCACCGTGTCGGTCAGCAGCAGCGACGGCTCGGCCTCGCGCAGCTGGGCGACGTTGGTGATGCCCTTGTCGAGCAGGAAGTCCCGCGTGATCGTGACGGCGGGGAACTGCACCGAGGTCTCGGTGAGCTCGCCGGCCAGCTGCAGGGCGAGCGTCCGGACGACGGCCGCGCCGACGGCCGACGGGTCGGTGGCGCTCGTGGCGACCCACGGGCTGCCGTCGGCGATCATGACCTCGATGTCGGCGTTCGAGATGTCGATGCCGTAGACCTTGACCTTGTCCTGCAGGTTGTTCTGCTGGACGGCCTGGACGACACCCTTGGTGATCTCGTCGTAGGGGGCGAAGATCGCCTGGACACCCGGGTTGGCCTTGAGCGCGGCGTCCACGAGCGGGATGTTGTCGGTCGCGGTGGACTCGGTGACCTTGCCCGTGAAGAACAGCTGGTCGAGTCCGTTCGTGGCGACGACCTCGTCCCAGACCTTCTTGCGGCGGTCGAGCGGCGCGAAGCCCTCGGCGCTGACGAGTCCGACCTTGGCACCGTCGCCGTTGTCGGCCACGAGCTGATCGAGCACGCCCTGCGCCATCGACGCGTCCGACTGCGACGTCACGATGACCCCGTCGGCGTTCTCGAGGGCGAGGTCGTAGACGATGACCGGGATGCCGGCATCCACCGCCTCGCGCACGCGCGGCTCGATCGTGTCGGTCTGGCCGTGGTCGACGATGATCGCGTCGGGCTGGGCGGCGATCGCCTGCTCGAGGTCGGAGGCCTGCTTGGCGTTGTCGTTGCGGGCGTCGTAGACGGTGAGGTCGATGTTGATCGCCGTGGCCTGCGCCTTCGCGCCGGCAGTCCACGCGGTGAAGAAGTCGCCGGCGCCGGACTGCTGCACGAGCGCGACCTTCAGCGGCTCGGCGTCGAACGGGGCGGGCAGGTTCTCGGCCTTCTGCACCGGGGCGGACGTCGCGGCGGGCGCGGCGGTGTTCTGCTGTGCGCAGCCGGTGAGGGCAAGGGCGGCGATACCGGCGGTGGCGACGAGCGTCGCCCAGCGGTGGGAGCGAACGGACACGGGGTCCCCTTCGGAGGTGGTCGGGTGCAGGAGGACCGTCGCGGGTGCTGTGGAGCGGCGGCCGTCGAGAAGTCAAGCAGGGCCGCCCGCCGAGGCCCGTTCGAGGTTGCGGTTTGTTACGGGTCGCGGCGACCGGAACGCCCGCTCGGGCCGCCGCGGGCGAGACAATCGAACCGTCCCGACCGCATTCGTCCGAGAGGAGGAGCCGTGACGCTCCTGACCGTCTGGAAAGAGACCGACCCGAGCACGCCCGTGCAGGAGACCACCGACGAGGGCGAGATCCGCGCGGCTCTCGCCGAGCTCGGCGCGCGCTTCTCCCGCTGGGACGTCAAGGACGTGCCCGCCGGCGCCTCCCAGGACGAGGTGCTCGCGCTGTACGCCGCCGAGATCGACGAGGTGAAGCAGCGCGAGGGGTACACCCTCGTCGACGTCGTCGCACTCGACCCCGCGCAAGCCGACTACGACGAGCTCAAGACCCCGTTCCGCGAGAAGTTCCTGTCGGAGCACAAGCACGACGACGACGAGGACCGCTACTTCGCGAAGGGCGCGGGCGTGTTCTACCTGCACGCGAACGAGAAGGTGCACGCGGTGTACTGCGAGGCGGGGGACCTCATCTCGGTGCCGGCCAACACCACGCACTGGTTCGACATGGGCACGGCTCCGCACTACGTGAGCGTGCGCTTCTTCCACGACGACGACGGCTGGGTCGGCCACTTCACCGGCAGCCCCATCGCCGAGTCGTTCGCGACGTTCGACCAGCTGCACGCCCGCCGGGCTCAGCTGGCCTGACGCCGCAAGGGCGCGTTTGGGGCGCGATTTGCGATTTGGGGCGCGGTTTTTCCCGCCCCAACCGGGGAATCGCGCCCCAAACGTGTCAGACCGTGCGCCGCAGCGCGAGCGCGGCCCACGCGATCGGGGGCAGGGTCACGTGCAGGATGCCATCGGCGATGCGAGCGTCCTCGAGCGGGCTCGTCCCCACCCGTTCGCGGTCCTCGAGCGTGTTGCTGGCGTACGGGTCGTCGTCGTGCAGCAAGTGAGTCTCGACCAGCTCGACCTCGCCTAGGCCGCTGACGTCGATCGTCACCTCGACGGGCTCGTCGCGCCCGCGGTGCACGAGGAACACCGCGGCCTCGCCCGTCTCGGCGTCGTGGGTGGCCACGGCATCCACCGTCGGCACCGTGCCGTGCTTCGCGGTGTCGACCGTGGGCGCCTCGACCTGTACGCGCAGGGCCTCGCCTCGCGCGAGCCGCGACGTGATCGAGAACGGGAAGAACGTCGTCTGCCGCCACGCGGGTCCGCCGGGCTCGGTCATGATCGGCGCGATCACGTTCACGAGCTGCGCGAGAGAAGCGGATGCCACCCGGTTGGCGTGCGCGATGAGCGAGATCATGAGGCTCCCGAAGACCACGGCATCCACCGCCGAATACACGTCCTCGAGCAGGCGCGGGGCGACGGGCCAGTCGTCGAGGGCCGTGGGCTTCTCGGACGCGACACGGTCGATGTACCAGACGTTCCATTCGTCGAACGAGATGTCGATCTTCTTCGCACTGCCACGCACCGCGCCGACGTGGTCGGCGGTGGCGACGACGGCCTCGATGAAGCGATCCGTGTCGACCGAGGATGCCAGGAACGAATCGATGTCGCCGTCGTGCTCCTGGTAGTAGGCGTGGCACGAGATCATGTCGACGTCGTCGTACGTGTGGGTCAGCACGACGCGCTCCCACTCGCCGAACGTCGGCATCTGCGCGCCCGACGATCCGCACACCACGAGCTCGATCGAGGGGTCGAGCTGACGCATGCCCTTGGCGGTCTGGGCGGCGAGCTTTCCGTAGTCCTCGGCCGAGCGGTGGCCGAGCTGCCACGGCCCGTCCATCTCGTTGCCCAGGCACCACACGCGCACGTCGAACGGCGCCTCGCGGCCGTTGTCGATGCGCCGCTGCGACAGCGCCGTGCCGGCGGGGAGGTTGCTGTACTCGAGCAGATCGATCGCCTCGAGCGTCCCGCGCGTGCCGAGGTTCACCGCGAGCATCAGCTCGCTCCCGGCCTTGTCGAGCCAGTCCGAGAACTCGTGCAGCCCCACCTCGTTGGTCTCGGTCGAGTGCCACGCGAGGTCGAGGCGGCGCGGGCGCTCGTCGCGCGGACCGACGCTGTCCTCCCAGCGGAAGCCCGAGACGAAGTTGCCGCCGGGGTAGCGGATCATCGACACGCCCAGCTCGCGCACGAGCTCGAGCACGTCGCGGCGGAACCCCTGCTCGTCGGCTTCGGGGTGGCCGGGCTCGTAGATCCCGTCGTAGACGTGGCGGCCGAGGTGCTCGACGAAGCCGCCGAACAGGCGGCGACGAACGGCCCCGATCGGGAATCGGGCGTCGAGGGTCAAGCGGGCGGTGGTCATCTTTGCTCCTCCGTGTTGCTTCGACGGTATCCGCGGCCGCACGCCCGGTAAAACGTTTTCGAAACCCCGGTGCCCGCATTCGCCAGATCACGCGACATGGCCGAAATCACGCGCCGTTGCGCGCCATACCGGGTCGCCTCGGCGAGATCACGTGATCTGGATGCCATTACGGCGGCGACGGGCGTCAGATGACCTCGGCGCTCCAGGGGTCGGGGCGGCCGAAGCGGAACGCCTCGATCGAGACCGCCTGCTCGCGCAGGAACGGCAGCAGCTCGATGCGTCCGGCCGTCGTGACCTCGCCCGCGTACACCGTCAGCGTGGGGTCACCACCGACGGCCTCGGCGAGCGCGACGCGCAGCGCCTCGGCCGAAGCCGCCGTTCCGACGAGCCGCACGCGCGAGGGACGAGGGGCGGTGGGGGCGACCGCGTCGCCGGCGGGCTCGGCATCCGGGATGCCACCCGCCAGGCGCTGCAGCCACTCCGCGTCGGACTCGACCGAGACGGGCACACCGCTCTCGCCGAGGAGGTGTCGCACGGGACCGGGCAGCCCGACGGGCGTACTGAGACTGAAGGCCGACCCCGAGCGCACCGCCGCGAGCAGCACGCGCAGCACGGCGTGCCACGGGGCGTCGGCGGTGGCGCGCACCGCCGCGTCGACGGGGCGGTACCGCAGGAGGTTCCGCTCCAGACCGAGGCGCGAGGCGTCCTTCACGCGGCCGAACTCGCGGTCCCACGCGACCGCGTCCGACAGCGCCCCCCGCCGCAGCCATTCGAAAGCGGCGTAGTCGAGCGTGGGCTGGGCCGCCTCGATCAGCGACGAGATGCGCGAGTCGAGTCCGCGCAGGTGCAGCGTCGACGAGGCGGGGCCGCCCGACGACGGGCGCCACGATCCGAGCGCGACGAGACGGTTCGGGCCACCCGACATCGCGCCGGGGCCGACGCCCGCGGCACCCCACCCGCCGAGCGGCTCGCGCTGCACGACGGCGCCCGTCGTGGAACGGTTCACGCGCAGCACGGCGGCTTCGACGGCGTCGAGCCACAGCTCCAGGTCGGCATCGTCGCGGGTGTGCAGGCCCGCGACGAAGCCCGAGCCGACGAGGTTCTGCAGCTCGATCGCCCGCGCGAGCGTGGGGGCGTGCAGGATGCCGAGCACCGGCGCCGCGACCGAGGCCCGGGTGAGGTGCGATCCGGCGTGGACCCCGGTGCGCACGCCCGGCGTCCAGAAGCGTCCCGCGGTCTCGGGTCCGAGGTCGAGTTCGCGGGGCTCGACGAGCCACCGCTCGCCGTCGGCGAGGACCGTCAGCGCCCGACGCACGTCGCCCGAGGGCTCCTCGACGAGCGGCCCGACGTCGGACAGTGGATCGTCGGCCGGCCCCACGCGCAGTGAGCCCACGGCATCCTTCAGCTGCTCCAGGAACCGCGTCGACCGCCCCGCGGCACCGACGAGGATCACGAGCGACGACGCGGTCGCGGCCTGCCCGGCGCGCGCGAACGCCCCGTCGACGATGTCGGCGACCGCACGATCGAGGTCGGCCGACGGGGTCACGATCACCGCGTTCCGACCGGCGGTGAGCGCCTGCAGCGGCAGGTCGGCGCGCCATCCGACGAAGCGTTCGGCGGTCGCGCGCGCCCCGGCGAGCAGCACGCGGTCGACGCCGGGATGAACGACGAGGGCGCGCCCGGATGCCTCTTCGTTCAGGTCGACGTACGCCAGGACGTCGCGAGGAATCCCCGCGGCCCACAGCGCCTCGGCCACGACCGCCCCGGCCCGCCGCGCCCGCGGCGACGGGGTGAGCACGACCCCCGACCCCGCCGCGAGGGCGGCGAGCGTCTCGGCCGCGCACAGTCCCACGGAGGAGTTCCACCGCGGCGCGACGACCGTGAGCCGATCGGGCACGAACACCGCTCCGGCGACGCGGTCGAGTTCCTTGACGGTGGCGGCGTAGTACGCCGCGGCATCGACCGCCGCGGACACCTCGGCGTCCGCCTCGGTGAACAGGGCTCCCCCCTCGGAGGCGAGGACTTCGACGAGGGCCGCCCGACTCGCGTCCAGGGAGCGGGATGCCGCGTCGATCACCGCCGCGCGATCGGTCGCGGCGCGGCTGCCCCACTCCGCCGCGGCCTCACGCACCCGCGAGATCACGGCATCCAGACCTGCCGCATCGTCCACGCGTTCGGCGGCCGCGGTGGCGTCGCCGGCGGTGGAGCCGGCGACCGCCGCGAGCACGTCGTGCGCCCAGGCCCGATCCTCGGGAACGGTGGGGTCGGTCGCGGCGGTGTTGCGGAAGCCCGGTGCGGCGCCGGAGAGCTCCGTCGTCTCGCGCACCGAGAACACGGCAGTGTCGACGAAGGCCTGACCGCCGAAGAGCATCTGCTGCACGTCGGGGCCGAGCGCCTGCGTGTCGCCCGGGCTGGCATCGCGGGCGATGCCGAGCACGGCCTGCGTGAGACCGGGCTCTTCGGCGACGTCCGCGACGGGTTCGCGAAGGAGGGGCGGGGTCGTCGCGCCGCGCTGCGGGGCGCGCGGCGCGAGGGTCGGAGCGTCGGGCATCGCGAGCGCGGCAGCGGCGCGGGTACGAACCTCTCCGTCGTCGGCTGTCGGGGCGAGGCGCGCGGCGAGCGGCGCGACGACCGCGTCCAGGTCGTCGGGGTGTACCACGGGGGCCAGCACGATGTGCGGCCCGTCCACGCCCCATCCGGCACCGAGCGGAACGGCGAGGTCGATGCTCCCCTCCGCCGATTCGGCGAGGGCGCGCACGATGCCGGCGCGCACGGGATCAGCGGTGGCGAACTCGATACGGAGCCCCTCGGACGCCCGGCGGCCGAGCGCTTCGCGTGCGGCGACGACCGTGAGCGCGTCGATCTCGGCGGTCGAGATGCCCGCGGGAGCGGACCATCCGCGGCGAGCGGCACGCAGGGCGTCATCGGTGAGCGGAGCGTCTCCGTCGAGGCGCACGGCGAGCTCGGCTCCCCCGTCGGCGACGCGCACGCGCGCCCACGCCGCGAGTTCCCGCAGCGCCCCGAGCACCTCGGGGACGGCGACGGGGAGCGCGATGCCGGCGAGGGCGGTCCGCAGGCGCGGCTCCTCCAGCACCCGCGTGAGGACGGCGACGGAGAGGTCGAGGTCGTCGCGTCCCTCGACCACGAGGGTGACGCGCGTGCCCGACGCGGCCGCGTCCAGGAACAGCGGCAGGAGGCGTTCGGCGGCGTGCTCGACGTCGGCGTCGAACGCCCACCCCGACAGTCCCGTCACGACCTCGCGCACGGCGACGGACACGCGCTCGACGTCGTCGCGGGCGGCGAGCACGCGGATGCCGTCGAGCCGGTGCCGCGCGGCGGTCTCGCCGAGAACGGCGGGGGCCGTCAACCGGACGTCGGGGATCGCCCCCGCCGTCCGGTGCGACTCGAGAGCGGGGCCGAGGCGGTCGCCGCGCGCGTCCAGCGCGATCTGCGCGGCGGCATCGGCGAGCGCCCGTCGCGCGAGCGGCACGGCCGGCGCGGGCAGGAGGGGGGCGATCGCGCCGCCCAGGTGGAGAGCGCCGCGAACCGTCCACGGCAGCGCGGCGGGCACGTGGCCGGCCAGCCGGTGGAGCGCTGCGGCGGGAGCGGTGGTGCCCTCCGGGCGCAGGATGCCGTCGGCGGCGAGCGCGAGGAAACGGGCGGACTCGGGCGACGCGAACGCCGACACCGCGATCGGCGCCGTTCCGGCGAATGCTGCGGCGTGGGCGACGGCACGGTCGACCTCGTCGCCGGAGAGCTGGGAACCGTGCGCGTGCGGGTCGTTCTCGCTCATGCTCCACAGCCTAGGCAGGGCGCGCTCAGTCCTCCGGCGGCCCGCCGCGCGACCGCGAAACCTCCGGCCGTAAGCGACGGCAGACCATTGTTGTACCCGAGATAAAAAACTGAACAGATGCTTCGTTTTCGGGCCCGGCCGTGCTTTCATGTCGGTGGGTACCCACCATTTATCCCCCCTGGATGGAAGGTCACTCCCCGTGAACCGCATATCGAAAACGGCCGTCGGCATCGCTGCCCTCGGCCTGTTCCTGACCACCTCCGCCACGGCTCCGGCGTTCGCCCAGAGCCCGGCTCCGGATGCCGCCGTCGACGGTGTCGACGCGCAGCTCCTCGAGGCCATGGCGACCGACCTCGGCACCGACGTCGCCGGCGCGCAGGACGTCCTGCGCTTCCAGGCCGACGCCGTCGACACCGCGGCCGACGCCTCCGCGGCGACCGGCGACGCGTTCGCCGGGACGTGGCTCGACGAAGCGACGCGGACGGTGTACGCCGCCGTGACGACCGACGAGGCGCGGACGGCGGCGACCGACGCGGGCACCGTCCCGGTGACGGTCGAGCATTCGCTCGCCGACCTCGAAGACGTGAGCGCGCGGATCGACGCCGCCGACGTGCCCGACGTGATCCCCTCGTGGTGGATCGACGTCGAGTCCAATGACGTCGTGGTCGACGTCGTCGACGGCGGCGAGCAGGCCGCGGCCGACTTCGTCGCCACCCTCGACGCCCCCGAGGGGGCGGTGCGCCTCGAGACCGGCGTCACCGCGCCCGAGACGTTCGCCACGATCCGCGGCGGAATCGCGTACGACATCAACAACGCCGGACGCTGCTCGGTCGGCTTCGCCGTGCAGGGCGGATTCGTGACGGCCGGGCACTGCGGCGTCACCGGCGATTCGACCACCTACGGGACGTTCCGTGGCTCGTCCTTCCCCGGTAACGACTACGCCTGGGTGAGCACGCCGAGCCACACGCCCGTCGGCCAGGTCGCAAACTACGCCGGAGGCGCCGTCGCCGTGAAGGGCTCGACCCCCGCGTCCGTGGGC
>NZ_CAKKMM010000063.1:0-14781 GCF_918698205.1 Microbacterium sp. Bi128
AGCCGCCCCGGGTGCACTGACGGGTGCCGCCCACGCTGGTCGAGCGCCCAGATCACGTGATCTCGTCGAGGCCACCCGTTGTTGCGCGCCATCGCGGGTACGGTCGACCAGATCACGTGAAGTGGCGACTTCGATGACCGGAGACGGATGCCGGTAGGCTCGGAGACCGCAAGGGGCGGTGGCCAAGCTGGTCAAGGCAGCGGGCTCATAACCCGACGATCGTGGGTTCAAGTCCCACCCGCCCTACGGCATGAGGCCCCGACATCGCCGCGGTGTCGGGGCCTTCCGCCGTCACGGGGTCCACTGCCGAGGGAACAGCCGCGCGGCGGAGGGCGTTCCCTCCGGCGACGCCCCGAGGCCCTCGGGCGCGAACGGTGCGAGCGGAACGGCGATGAGCTACAGAGACCCCTACGACGACGACGCGCAGCCCATCTGTCCCTCGTGCGGCGTGACGATGCATCCGCTGATCGACGAGGGTATCGACGCCGACGAATGCCGCGAGTGCGGGTTCCGCGCCGCGTGGCCGAACGCCGACGCTGCGGGGGCGGCAGAGAACGGTGACGACGACCGGTGGGCGTGATGCCGCACGCGAAAGCCGGGGGCCCGGCACCTTTCGGCACCGAACCCCCGGCTCTCACGACGCTGATCAGGCCGCAGCGGTCTCCGTGATCGCGGCGCGCAGCTCGGCGGCCGCGGCTGCCACGTCGTCGGCGCTGTAGATCGCGCTTCCGGCGACCGCAAGGCGAGCGCCCGACTGCTGCACGGCGGCGATGGTCTGGGCGTTGATGCCGCCGGCGACCGAGAACGCGACACCGGAGGCCTCGCCGTCACGGAGCAGCGTCTCGAAGGTGAAGCCCTCCTCGGCCTGCTCGTCGAGGCCGGCGTGCATCTCGACGAACTCCGCACCGAGCGCGGTGACTTCCTTCGCGCGGGTGGCCTTGTCGGGCACACCGATGAGGTCGACGACGACGCCCTTGCCGTGGGCCTTCGCGGCCTTCACGGCACCGGCGATCGTGCTGTCGCCGGCGACGCCGAGCACGGTGACGAGGTCGGCGCCGGCCTGGAAGGCCATGTCGGCCTCGAGCTCACCGGCATCCATCGTCTTCAGGTCGGCGAAGACGATCTTGTCGGGGTGGGCTTCCTTCACGGCGGTGATGGCCGAGAGTCCGGCGCTCTTGATGAGCGGGGTGCCGAGCTCGAGCACGTCGACGTACGGCGCTGCCTTGCCGGCGAGCTCGAGCGCGTGCTCGGTGGTCAGGGTGTCCATGGCGAACTGAAGCTGCATGGGGGTGTCCTTTCGATGGGGTGTGTCGCCGGGTCCCGGCGCGGGTCATTCGAGATTCGCGTGGCGGGGCCAGAGGTCGTCGGCGGACTGCGCGCTCCGCTGCCAGAGCGCGTGGAACACGGCGTCGCCGACGAGACCGACGGACTGCTCGAAAAGGCTGCCGGCGTACTGGGCGGATGCCGTGCCCGAGCGGTCCGTCTTCGTCGCGGCCGGGATGACCAGGGTGGTGTCGGCGATCTCGGACAGCGGCGAGGAGTTCGTCGTCGACACGGCGAGGACGCGCGCGCCGACGTCGGCGGCGGTCTTCGCGGCCTGCACGATTCCGCCGGTGGTCCCGGAACCGCTCGCGACGAGGAGGAGATCGCCGCGCCGGATCGCCGGGGTCGTGACCTCGCCGACGACGTGCACCGTCAGGCCGAGGTGCATGAGCCGCATCGCGGTCGAGCGCAGGGCCAGCCCCGACCGGCCGGCGCCGTGGACGAAGACACGGTCGGCGTCGATGAGGAGCCCGAGGGCGTCCTCGAACGGTGCCGGATCGGTCTGGCGGAGCGCCGAAACGACGTCCTGGAGTTCGCTGCCGATCGTGCCGAGCGAGTCCGCGACGGTGGTGTGAGGCATAGGACGATCGTCGTCGCGATCCGCTGAAGCCGCTGCTGCCCGGCCAGGCGGCATCCCCACCCGATCGGGTGGGACCGTTCTTTCGGGTAGGACAGGTAGGTTCGGTCCTATGGCGACAGACGGCGAGATCCACGCGAGCCGTTCGGCCGCCTCGGAGCATGCCCGCACCGTGGCGGATCAGGCCGATCGGCATGCCCTGACCCTCGAGTCGATCCTCGCCGCGCTGAGGTCGACGCGCCTGTCGGACGCGGCGGCGCGGGCCGAGGCCGTCGAGATCGCGTCGGCCGCGCTCATCGAACTGCGCACCGCCACCGACCGGCAGCGCAGCACGCTGCTGGAACCCGTGACGGGGGCGTTCTCGCGGCTCCGCGCCGACCTGCGTCCGCTCGTGCGGTTCGGCGACCTCGACGTGCAGTTCGTCGAACCTCCCACGACCGGCCGCGCCCTCCCCGGCGACGTGGCTCACAGCGCGCGGGCGATCGTCCGCACCGCCGTGCTCGCCCTGGTCGACGACGGCGCGGCGCGCCGGGTCCGCATCCAGTGGGACTGCGACGGCCGGAACCTGCTCATGCAGTTGCGCGACGACGGCGCCGGCTCGCTGGACGTGCACGACGACGCCGTCCGCCCCATCGCGGAGCGCGTCGTCGCGCTCGAGGGGACGCTCTCCGTCGCCTCCACGCCCGGCTGGGGTTCCACGGTCGACATCTCGCTGCCCCTCGACCCGTCGCCCCGCACGGTCGAGTCGGCGACCGACTCCGACCTCACGGACCGCGAACGAGAGGTCCTCCGCCTGGTGACGACGGGGGTCGGCAACCGCGAGATCGCCGAGGGACTCGGCATCAGCCTCAACACCGTGAAGTACCACGTCGCGAACCTCCTCCGGAAGCTCGGCGCCCGCACGCGGGCCGAGCTCGCCGCCGCGGCCGCCCGAGGGTGAGGCGCCGGGCCGCCGGCGCGCGCCCAGCTCACCGAGGTTTCCCGAGATGACCGGCGCTTCGACGCGAACGCGGGTCCTCTCGCGGAACGCGGGTCCTCTCGTGCTCGCACCCGGCGGAGAATGGATGCCGTGACCTCGGCATCCACCCTCGCCCGGCTGTACTTCGCAGCGCAGGCTGCGGCCGGCGCCGCGTGGTGGGTCGCCGTCTTCACGGTGCCGCTCGTGCGCGACGCCACGCTCGGCGACATCGACGCGGTGCTGCTCGCTCCGTTCGACATCGGCCTGTTCGTCGTGGCCTCCGGGCTCGCCGCGGTCCTGCCCGTGCGGGCTCGCACCGTCGCGGCGGGGATCGCCACCGCGTGGACGGTCGTCGTCACCGCCGGGCTCGCCGTCTACGCCACACTGACCGGGTTGGCAGGGTGGGGTGTCATCGCGATGACAGGCGCGTCGCTCGGGTCGCTCGGGGCGCTCGCCCTGCTCGTGTGGGGCCGCATCCCGACGGGGTGGGTGCTGATCGGCCCGTTCGCGTTCCGCACCGCGCGGGTTCGCCGGTCGCCGCTTCCGCACGTGGTCGGGACGCTCGGTCAGATCGTCGCATTCTGGGCGGTGTTCTTCGCGGCGATCCCGGCGGTGCTGTCGAGTCTGGAACAGCGATGGGGACTCCACCTCGACCTCGGGGCCGGTGTGCGCGTCGCCGGAGTGGTGCTGTTCGTCGCGCTCGGCGCCGCCGCGTTCTGGTCGGCGGCCGCGCTCTCCGTGAAGGGCGGCGGCACACCCCTGCCCGCGGCGATGCCGAACCGGCTCGTGATCGCCGGCCCGTACCGGTGGGTGCGCAATCCCATGGCGTCGACGAGCATCGCGCAGGGCGTGGCCGTGGGCATGGTGCTGTCATCGTGGATGGTGGTCGCCTACGCCGTCGCCGGCGCGCTGGTGTGGAACTTCGCGGTCCGCCCCTACGAAGAAGCCGATCTGGCCGCGAAGTTCGGCGCCGACTTCGACCGGTACCGCGACGAGGTGCGCTGCTGGATCCCGCGGCTGCGGCCGGTGGCGCCCCTGCCGCACGCTCGGTGAGCGCACGGGCAGGGGCCGCGGGCTCACCGCCCGGACGAGAGGAGCCCGGCGACGAGATCGGCGACGGCGAGCGTCCGGGCGTCGTCGTTGCGGCGTCCCTGGACGGTCAGCCCGATGGGGTCGCCCTCCACCGGGATCGGCACGGTGACCATGGGCGCGCCGAGGATCGTGCCCGGGCCCGTGTGCCGCGTGTACAGCGCGAAGACGGACTGCTCCCGTCCGCGGTGCACGATCGACGTCCCGCCGCGCGACGGGGGAGCGGATGCCGGGGTCGTCGGGAAGACCATCGCGTGCAGGTCGTGCTGTGCGAACACGTCCTCCGACAGCCGCCGCGCCTCGAGGGTGTCCTCCTGGGCGCGGGCGTAATCGGCGGCCGAGACGGGATGCCGGTGGACGTGCTCCAGGAAGGCGGCCACATCCGGCGACTGCACGCCGCGGCGCAGTGCGTCGAACGCCTCGGCGGGCGGGAGACCGAGCGCACAAGCGGCCGCGGCACCGAGTTCCCGGGGTGCCTCGAACTCGACGATCCCCGGCTCGGCCCGCACCGTGCGGGCCAGCACGGGCGCGAAGTCGACCTCGACCACGTCGATCGACGCGCTCATCGCAGCGATCGCGCGGCGGAAGGCTTCCTCCGTCGATGGGTGCAGGTCGTCGACGAGTTGGCGAGGGATGCCGAGCCGCACCCGACCGAGCGTGGTCGGAGTACGCGCCCCGGTGACCCACCCGTCGGCCCGGATCGCCTCTCGGACGGTCCGGGCGAAGACTCCCGGGGTGTCCCGCGTCCAGGACAGACCCACGATGCCCGCGGTGGACCAGCGGCCCGTGCTGGGACGGAATCCGACGACGCCGCAGTGACTCGCGGGGATCGACACCGAGCCGCCCGTATCGGTGCCGAGAGCGACGGGCACGAGGCCGGCGGCGACGGCCGCGGCGCTTCCCCCGGACGACCCACCCGCCGACAGGTGAGGTGCAGCCGGAACCCGTGCCGCACCGTAGGCGACATTGTCCGAGGTGACCCCGAGGGCCAGCTCGTGCATGTTCGCCGTCCCCACCACGACTCCACCGTGACGCCGGAACGCGGCGACGACGGGGGCGTCGGCGTCTTCGGGCCGCACATCGAGCACGCGGCATCCGGCCGAACGGCGGAATCCCCGCACCGCGATGTTCGCCTTCACCGCGACGCCGAAGGGGGCCGCGCCCGCCGCCGACGTCTGAGCGGCGAGCCGGCCGGCGTCCGCGACCTCGATCCAGACGCCGGCCTCGGAGGCCGTGACGACCTCGGGCTCCCTCACGCCGAGATCTCCTCGAGCGAACGGTTGCGGGTGCGCGGGGCGAGAAGGTTCACCACCGCCCCCACGACCAGGAACCCGATCAGGCCCAACAGCGTCCCCAGCAGCGGGAACTGCGAGAACACGCCAACGAGGAGGAACACACCGAGACCGCCACCGATGTGGCCGATGCTGTCGGCCAGGGCGTACGCGGTCGTACGGAAGCGCGTCGGGAAGCTCTCGGCCGTGAGGGCGTACTGGGCGGGCACCCAGATGTTCTGCCCGAAGAAGACGATGATCGCCCCGACCAGCGTGGCCGTCGTGGCTCCTCCACCGGCGACGACGATCAAGGCGCCGACGATCGCGATCGCCGCGCCGATCAGCATCCACCACTTGCGCTCCACCCGGTCGACCACCGACCGGGCGACGATCGCCGCCGCGATGAAGCCCGTGAGACCGACCGCGCTGACGATCCCGGCCTCGGCCGGGGTGTAGCCCTGGCGCACGAGCACCGAGGTGAAAGCGCCGGCGAACGAGTAGATCGTGACGTATCCCAGAAGCCAGGCGCAGCCGATGACGAGGAGGCGCCGCAAGGACACCGGCGAGGTGAAGAGCTCCCGCACCGCGGACAGGGTCCCACCGACGTGCACGGCGGCGTCGCGGCTGTCGTCCGCGGTCTCGGGCAGCAGCGGCTGGCGCCGGGTGGCGCGCTCCTCCATGCGGGCCACGATCGCCGCGGCCTCGACATCCCGTCCCTTGCCGGCGAGCCAGCGCGGAGATTCGGGCAGCGCGATGCGCAGCGCGAGCGAGAAGGCGGCGAGGATCGCACCCACGCCGTATACCCAGCGCCATCCGGTGTCGAAGGTGTCGGATGCCACGGCGAAGGGCAGCCCCTGGGGCCACGGCGTCATGGGGGTGGTGAGGAAGAGACCGAGCCAGATGCCGAGAGCGGAACCGAGCGCGGCCATCACGAACAGAACGCTGGTGTAGCGGCCGCGCATGCGACGCGGAGCGATCTCGCTCACGTACACGTTGATGATCGCGAGGTCGGCGCCGATGCCGATACCCGTGACCAGTCGCGAGAGACCGAACGTGGTCTCATCGACCGCGAACGTCGAGAAGAGCGAGCCGAGCCCGGTGATCACCATCGCGATGATGAGCAGGCGGTGTCGGCCGAACCGGTCGGAGAGCGGCCCCAGCACGAGCGCGCCGATGCCGTAGCCGAGAAGGCTGAGGAAGATCGGCAGTCCGATGAACTGGTCTGACGTGGCCGGAGTGCACCCGCCGATGATCTGCGCGCACGTCTGCACGAACGAGACGTTGATGTTGAAGATGTCGTACTGGACGAAGAGCATGCCCAGGCCGATGGTGAGGACGGAGATCGCGCTCAATCCCCAGCGGGGAAAGCGATCGAGGCGGGCCAGGGGCGAGACCCCGGTGCGGAGCGTGGACATGTTTCTCCCAGATGATCGAGCCGGTGCTTGCGGTCGAGCATCCTCCGCCGCGTCTCGCGGCGGCATCGTCATTTCTGACGAGGGCCCCCGGCGAGCATCGCCAACGACGTGCGGTTCTGCGTGCCGGTCCGCGCGAACGCCTGTGCGAGGTGCGTGCGCAGAGTGGGGAGCGAGATCCCCAGACGGACGCAGATCTCCCGATCGGTGAGCCCCTCCCCGAGGAGAGCCACGATCTGACGCTGACGGGGAGTCAGGACATCGCCCCCGGCGGGCGCGTCGTCGTTCCACAACCGGTGGACGAGATCGCCCACGGCTTGGAGCTTGCGCACATCGTCGGGGGTGAACGCCCCGGCGCGCTGCGAGCGCCACACCCGCAGGTCGATCGTGCCGACCGACGGGGTCGGCGCGAAGTAGTTCATGCCGTGGAACATGCCCGAACGGAAGAGGAAGTCGCGCACGAACTCGTCACGGGTGTCACGCCGAGGACTGATCGCCGACGCGCCACGCACACGCAGGAACCGGGGCGTCATCGTGTCGACGTGCCGATACCGGGTGTCGTACGCGCGAAGCTGGTCCTCGCCGAAGTGCACCCCGACCGGATCGGCGTACGGACCCGCGGGCGTCCAGCGATACGACACGAACGCGTCGGCGTTCACCGCACGCAGCAGTTGCCGTCCCAGACGGGCACGGCGGTCCGGTAGCGGTGCGTCGGCGGTGAGCGTCTCCATGATCTTCCACGAGACACGCGCCATGTGATCCTCCTCGCGCTCCGTTGCGCTGACGATAACCCGGCCGATCGCTCCCTGTGTTTCAGCGTTGCGACTGCTGTGTGACGACGACGAGTCGCGGACCGGTCGCGCTCGCCGCCTGTCGGACGACCTCTTCGAGATCATCGAGTCCGTCGACCCGCCGGCTGTCGATACCGTACCCCTCTGCGATCGCCACGGGGTCCAGTCCGGGCAGATCGAGGTAGCCGCCGTCGGGGACTTCGAGGAATCGCGAGAACCGCTGCAGCGCCCCGTACTCCCGGTTCTGGCAGATCACGAACGTGACGGGGATGCCATATCTCGCCGCGGTCCACAGCGCCGACGGCGTGTACTGCATCGCGCCGTCGCCGATCACGGCGATCACCGGTCGGGTCGGATCGGCCAGCTGGACGCCAACCGCGGCGGGGAGCCCCCAGCCGAGCCCGCCGTTGGCGGGGAAGTAGTAGGACTGCGCCCGGTCGAACGTCAGTCTCGCCCACAGCGCGTCGGCGGAGGTCCACTCCAGCACCACGACTGCATCGTCGGGTTTCGCCCGGTCGACCGTGTCGAGGATCGCGGCGGCCGACTGCGCGCCGTCCGCCTCCGGCGGCGCCGCCTCGAGGGCGGGCGCGTTCCCCGGCGCCGACGCTCGCGGCGCGACCCGCACGCTCAGCCGCGCCGCGGCGTCGACCGGTTCGCCGACCGAGAGTTCCCCCACGGCCGCACGCGCCGCCTCACCGGGATCGGAGGTCACGCCGATGAGGCGAGCGCCCGCGGCGAGCGGACTTCCGTCGACGAACTGGTGGTAGCGGAACACCGCGGCCCCGAGGGTCAGCACGAGGTCGTGTGCGGCGAGCGTCTCGGCCACGGCTCCCAAGCCCGTGGGCAGGATGCCGCGGAAGTGGGGATGCCGCGTGGGGAACGGCGCACGGGAGGGGCTCGGCGCCACCCACACGGGCAGACCCGCCCGCTCGCTGAGCGCGCGGGTGGCAGCCCACCCGGCTTCGGTGTCCACTCCGGGGCCGAGGACCAGGACGGGGGAGCGGGCAGCGTCCAGCGCCGCGGCGATCTCGTCGATGACGCCCTCCGCGACGACCGGCGCCCCAGCGACGCGCCGGGTCGACAGCGGCGCCGCTTCGGCGGCATCCATCGGTCGCGCCCAGTCATCCAGCGGCACGGACACGAACACCGGCCCCGTCGGCGCCGACTGCGCCAGCAGCGCCGCCTGCGAGACGGCGAGCGGGACGTCGTCGGGACGCAGCGGCTCGGTCGCCCACTTCACGAGCGGATCGGCGAGCCGGGTCGCGTCGACGTTGGTCAACATGGCGTTCAGCGGCACGTAGCGCCGACTCTGCTGCCCCGCGATCACCAGGAGCGGCACGTGGGCGGCGGCGCTGTTGGTGAGGTTCCCCATCGCGTTACCCGTGCCCGACGAGGAGTGCAGGTTCACCACCCCGAGCGTCCCAGATGCCTGTGCGAAGCCGTCGGCCATCGCGATGGCCGCGCCTTCCTGCAACGCGAGGACGTACTCGATGTCGTCGGGAAGATGCTTCAGCATCGTCAGCTCGTTCGAGCCGGGGTTGCCGAAGATGCGCGTGACTCCGCGGGCGCGCAGCACGTCGTAGAACGCCTGGGCGACGTCGATGGCAGGCATGGGATCCTCTCGGCCGTTCAGAACGGGTAGGTGGCGACGTCGGCCTGCATCGTGACCCACTGGGTCTCGGTGAAGGCCTCGATGTTCGCCTCGTGGCCGCCGAAGCGCGCACCGGTGCCCGAAGCGCCGACGCCACCGAACGGCGCCTGCGACTCGTCGTCGACGGTCTGGTCGTTGATGTGCAGGATGCCGCTGGGGAGGCGGTCGGCCAGTTCGTAGGCGCGGAACGCGTCCTTGGCGAGGATGCCGAGGGAGAGTCCGTAGTCGCTGGCGTTGACCAGCTCGACGAGCTCGTCGATCGAGCCGAAGCGCGTCACGGGGGCGACGGGACCGAATATCTCCCGCTGGAAAGCAGCGTGGTCGGCCGTCACGTCCGCGAGGACGGTCGCCTCGTAGAACAGGCGGTCATAGGACCCCCCGGCGGTGACGCGTGCGCCCGCGTCGACACTCTCCCGCACGATCGCGTCGATCTTGTCGCGCTGACGCTCGTCGATGATGGGGCCGAGCGGCGCCCCGGTCGCGGGGTCGCCGGCCGGCAGCGCGGCGGCCTTGGCGCTCAGCGCTGCGACGTAGTCGTCGTAGATGCTCTCGTGCACGATGTGCCGTCCGGTGGTCATGCAGATCTGCCCCTGGTGCAGGAACGACCCCCACGCGCCGGCCGACGCGGCCGCGGCCACGTCGACGTCGCCGAGCACGACGAGGGCGTTGTTGCCCCCGAGCTCGAGGTGCGCACGCTTGAGCAGCTGTCCCGCGCGGGCCCCGATCACTCGCCCCGCCTCCGTGGATCCGGTGAAGGAGATCACGGGTACCGCCGGGTGGTCCACGAGCGCGGAGCCCACCTCGACGCCCCCGGGGAGGACCGAGAAGACGCCGGCGGGGACCCCCGCCGCCTCCAGCACCGCGGCGAAGAACAGCCCGCCGCTCACGCTCGTGCGCGGATCTGGCTTGAGCACGACGGCATTGCCGAGGGCGAGGGCGGGCGCGATCGAGCGGGCCGACAGGATGCCGGGGAAGTTGAACGGCGAGATCACCCCGACGACGCCGACCGGGCGGCGCCGCGCCAGGCTGAGGCGGGGACGCGCCGAACGCAAGAGGTGCCCGTACGGCATGAGGGCCGTCGCGGCGGCGAGGTGGAACTCGTTCGCGACGAGCCCGGCTTCGAAGTGCGCCTTTCCCTGCGCGGAGCCCGCCTCCTCGCTCAGCCAGTGAGCGAGCGTGGCGGTGTTCTCTTCGAGGAGGGCCGCCGCACGTCGCAGCACCGCGGCGCGCTCTTCGGCGGGGAGGGCGGCCCACGGGCCCTGGGCGCGGCGCGCGGACTCGACCGCGCGGGAGAGGTCGTCGGCGGTGGCGATCGCGACGCGAGCAATCTCCCCACCGGTGGAGGGGGAGACCACCGCCGCCGTCTCGGGGGTCGAGACCCACGATCCGTCGAAGTAGCGGCCATCCCAGGTCTGCGGGTCGAAGAACGTCATCGGTCAGTCCCTTCCTGCGCCGGAGCGCGTGAGTGTGCCCGCGCGGCGCGCCTTCTCGGCGATCGCTGCGGAGGCGAAGTCGACGGCCGAACGTTCGGCGTCGTCGAGGTAGTCGAGCGGGATCGGCACCACGCCGCCCTCACGGACCACGGCCCGGAGCGTCACGTGCGCGCCGGAGCCGTCGGCATCCGTTCGCCACACTGCCACCGGCATCGGCTCGTCGGCGGCGAGCCCCGCGATCGTTCGCGCGGAGCCGAGCGGCGTCGTCCACCCCGAGCTGCGGCCGGGGCGGAGGTCCGACCAGCGGCGGAACCATCCACGCGCGTCGGCGTCGATGCGCGCCCGCTCGTCGGTCGTGAGCGCGCGCGGGGCGCCGTCGAGACGGATGCCGCTCCACACCGGAACCTGTCCGTCGCCGTGCTCGCCGACGACGAGTGCATCGACGCGGTCGGGCGACACGCCCAGCTCTCGCGCGACGGCCGCGGTGAAGCGGAGGCTGTCGTTCAGGCAGTAGCCGAAGATGCGCGCGGGGTCGATCGCACTCTCGTGCGCGAGGCAGGTCGCCAGCACGTCGGCGGGGTTGGTGAGCACGAGGACGAGACCGCGCTCGCCCGCGAGGTGCGTGATCGCGGGCACGAGCGCCCGCAGCACGCCGAGGTTGCCCTCGAGGAAGGCCTCGCGCGAGCCGTCGGGTGTCTCGGGGAGCGAGGCGGCGAACACGACGAGGTCGACCGGGGAGTGCGTCTCGACGGCGTCGAGATCACCCTCGGTGAGACGAGTGCCGGTGCGCCCGGCCACGATCTGCGCCTCCCGCATATCGATCGCGTGGGCTGCCAGCACGTTGCGCTTGAGGTCGAAGAGAACGATCTCGTCGAGTGTGCCCGCGAGTGAGAGCTGGTGCGCTAGTCCCGCGCCCGTCAGACCCGAGGCCCCGAGAATCGCGACCCGCCGAGGGGTCCAGTGCTGCTCCATTGCCCACGTCCTTCCGCGCCGTCCCTGGCGCTCGCTCCATTCAAGACGCCGATACACCCCACGTCCAGACGAGGGTTCGCATGATCCGCATAGAATCCCTCTATGGGGCGCGGTTGCTCCGCGAGAGGACTCCGCCATGGCATCCGTCGATCTCGACCTGCTGCGCACTTTCGTCGCCATCTATGAGCGGCGCAGTCTCACGCTCGCGGCCGGCGTGCTCAACGTCACCCAGCCCTCGGTGAGCTACGCGCTCGGGCGTCTGCGTCGCGACCTCGGCGATGCCCTGTTCGTGCGGTCGTCGGCCGGAATGGAACCCACCGCCCGCGCCGAACAGCTGTACGCCGTCGCCCGCCCCGCCATCGATGGCATCGACGACGTGGTCGCCGGTCGGGACTTCGATCCCGCCACCGCCCGCACACGCTTCCGCGTCGCGCTGACCGACATGGGTGAATTCGCCTACCTCCCCGTGCTCATGGAGCGACTCGCGCGCGACGCCCCGGGGGTGAGCCTCGACGTCGTCCCGGTCGACGTGGACGCGGTCGATCGATGGATCGCGAGCGGAGAGGTGGATGCCGCCGTCAGCAGCGCCGCGCCGACGGGACGCACCGCGACCGTGGAGCTGTTCGCCGAGACCTACGTCTGCGTCGCGCAGTGGCCCGAGGCGGTGCGGGGCGTCCCGCTCGCGGCGGAGGACCTGTCACCGCTCCGGCTGGCGCTCATCGACACGTCGGCGGGCCACGATCGTGTGGGACGCGCGCTCGACGAGGCCGGCGTCGCCCCGATGTCCGTCCTGCGGGTGCACCACTTCTCCACGCTCCCCGAGACACTGTTGCGGTCCAACGGCGCGGCGATCGTCCCGAGACGAGTGGCCGCTCTCTTCTCGGCGCGATGGCCGCTGTCCGCACGCCCCCTCGGTGATCTCATCGAGGGCTTCCACGTGCGCCTCTTCGCCAACCCCGCGCTGCATCCCACGGGCGCACGCCGATGGTTCCTCGCCGAGCTCGAGGCGGCCATCCGCTCCTTCGCCGACGGCGACGACCCCGGCAGCGACGTCCTCCTCGGGTGAGGACCGGAGCCGCGCGGTGATCGCGCGTTCGGGGCGCGAGCCGCCGTTCGGGGCGCAAGAATCGCGCCCCGAACGGAAGAACACGCCCCGAACGAATCAGCGCGCAGCGTCGGCGAGCTCGCCCGGTCCCGGCAGGATCTGCTTCAGCAGGTCGTCGAGCGTCACGACGCCGATCAGGTGCGCGCCGTCGACCACCGTGGCCAGCTGCACGCGGCGGCGGCGCATCCGGGCGAGGGCGTCGTAGGCCGAGTCACTCGGAGCGAGCACGAGCGGGTCCCGCGCGATCTCGCGCGCCGGGGTCGACGGATCGACCTCGAGGGTGTCGCGCACGTGCGCCACACGCGATGTCGGACCCGTGCCCACGAGGACCCGCAAGTGCGTCGACGACGCGGCCACGGCCTGCACGTCGGCCGCGGTGGCGTCCTCGGGCACCGAGGTGGGGGTCCGGTCGCCGCGCACGATCTCGCCGACAGTCAGCGTGCTCAGCTCGATCGCCTGCGCGATCGGAGCCGAGTACTGCTCATCGAGGGTGCCGGCGCGGCGCGAGTGCGCGACCAGTTCACGGATGGTGTCGGCATCCTGACCGCCGGCGGCGGCCTTCTCCACCGGCTCGACGCCCGACGCCCGCACGAGGCGGTTCGCGATGCGATTGATCCACAGCAGGAAGGGCCGCAGCGGCCACGTCAGTGCCCGGGCCAGGATGCCGGTCGCCTTCGCCGCAGTCTCGGGGTGCGCGATCGCCCACGACTTGGGGGCCATCTCTCCGATCACCAGGTGCAGGAACGTCACCACGATGAGCGCGAGCATGAACGCGATGATGTCCGCGAGGACATAGGGGAGTCCCCACGCCTCGAACACGGGAGCGAGCGCGTAGTCGATCGCCGGCTTCGTGATGGCACCGAGCAGGAAGGTGCACGCCGTGATGCCCAGCTGGGCGAACGCGAGCATGACGGTCAGCTCGTTGACGCCGCGCAGTGCGGCCCGAGCGGAAGCGCTCGTCGCGGCCTCCTCCTCGAGCCGGTGCCGTCGCGCGGCGAGAAGGGCGAACTCGACAATGACGAAGAAGGCGCTCGCGATGATGAGCGCGGCCGTGATCAGCGTGACGACCCACCAGCTCATCGGGCCACCTCCTCATCGGCGGCATCCACCGGCGAGGCCGGCTCGGCATCCCGGTCGATCTCGTGCAGACGCACGACGAGCTGCGAGGGCACGTGCCGGTCGATCTCGGTCACTTCGACCTCGAGCCAACGCTCGAAGTGGAGACCCTGGACGACCTCGCCGGCCCGCTCGGGCACGTCGATGCGGACGATGTCGCCGACCGCGGGCAGGTCGCCGCGGGCGTCGATGACGAGCCCGGCGGCGGTCTCGATGTCGGTGGTCGCCAGGTCGTGGCCGATGAGGCGTTCCAGTTCGTCGAGGTGCAGGTCGCCGGGGACCGTCCACGCCGCTTCGCCCATCGAGGCGACTTCGTCGACCTCGGTGTCGTGTTCGTCCGAGAGCTCGCCGATGACCTCTTCGGTGAGGTCTTCGATCGTCAGGATGCCGTCGAAGTTTCCGTACTCGTCGACCACGCACGCCATTTCATTGCGGCTGTGCCGCATGCGGTCGAGCGCAACGGGCAGGAGCATCGAGGTCGGCAGGACCACGGCGGGCCGCATCACCGACGAGACGGGCGCGTCCGGATGCGGTTGCTCGCGCAGCACGTCGATGAGCTCGACGACGCCGACGGGGGAGTCCTCTTCTCCGATCACCGGGTACCGCGTGTGGCCGGTCGCCATGAGCGCACGCACCTCGCCGACGGTCGTATCCGGTCGCACCGAGCCGACCTGCGAGCGGGGGATCATGGCGTGCTCGACGTCGCGCTGCGGGAAGTCGAGGATGCGGTCGATGATCATCGAGAGGTCGTCCGGCAGGTCGCCGCTCGCGCGGGACTCCTCGACGATCGCCTCGAGATCGCGCGCGGTCGCGCTCTCGTCGACGTCCTCGAGCGGCTCGATGCGCACGAGGCGCAGGAGTGCGTTCGCGGCGACGTCGAACACCGTGATGAGCCAACCGAACGCGAGCAGGTAGATCCGCGTGGGAACGGCGAGTGCGCGGGCGAGCGGCTCGGGGTTCGCGATGGCCAGGTTCTTCGGATACAGCTCACCGAAGATCATCGTCACGATCGTGGCGAGCAACAGAGCACCGACGGTACCGATGACGATCGAAACCGCCGGGTCGATCCCGACACCACCGAGC
>NZ_CAKKMM010000064.1:0-14611 GCF_918698205.1 Microbacterium sp. Bi128
CGGTAATACGTAGGGCGCAAGCGTTATCCGGAATTATTGGGCGTAAAGAGCTCGTAGGCGGTTTGTCGCGTCTGCTGTGAAATCCCGAGGCTCAACCTCGGGCCTGCAGTGGGTACGGGCAGACTAGAGTGCGGTAGGGGAGATTGGAATTCCTGGTGTAGCGGTGGAATGCGCAGATATCAGGAGGAACACCGATGGCGAAGGCAGATCTCTGGGCCGTAACTGACGCTGAGGAGCGAAAGGGTGGGGAGCAAACAGGCTTAGATACCCTGGTAGTCCACCCCGTAAACGTTGGGAACTAGTTGTGGGGACCATTCCACGGTTTCCGTGACGCAGCTAACGCATTAAGTTCCCCGCCTGGGGAGTACGGCCGCAAGGCTAAAACTCAAAGGAATTGACGGGGACCCGCACAAGCGGCGGAGCATGCGGATTAATTCGATGCAACGCGAAGAACCTTACCAAGGCTTGACATATACGAGAACGGGCCAGAAATGGTCAACTCTTTGGACACTCGTAAACAGGTGGTGCATGGTTGTCGTCAGCTCGTGTCGTGAGATGTTGGGTTAAGTCCCGCAACGAGCGCAACCCTCGTTCTATGTTGCCAGCACGTAATGGTGGGAACTCATGGGATACTGCCGGGGTCAACTCGGAGGAAGGTGGGGATGACGTCAAATCATCATGCCCCTTATGTCTTGGGCTTCACGCATGCTACAATGGCCGGTACAAAGGGCTGCAATACCGTGAGGTGGAGCGAATCCCAAAAAGCCGGTCCCAGTTCGGATTGAGGTCTGCAACTCGACCTCATGAAGTCGGAGTCGCTAGTAATCGCAGATCAGCAACGCTGCGGTGAATACGTTCCCGGGTCTTGTACACACCGCCCGTCAAGTCATGAAAGTCGGTAACACCTGAAGCCGGTGGCCCAACCCTTGTGGAGGGAGCCGTCGAAGGTGGGATCGGTAATTAGGACTAAGTCGTAACAAGGTAGCCGTACCGGAAGGTGCGGCTGGATCACCTCCTTTCTAAGGAGCATCTGGCGTTCATGGTTTCGGCTGTGAGTGTCCAGGCGCCGGATCAGACCGAATGTGTCTGCCGGTAGCTCATGGGTGGAACATTTGACTTGGTGTCGGGGATGATGTTCTCGGGTTTAGTACGTGGTTTTCCACTGGAACGGTCTGGTTCGGATTTTTTGATACATGCACGCTGTTGGGTCCTGAGGGGCCGGGCGCTGATCGTGGCAGTCTTTGTGGCTGGTGTGGTTGGTGGCTGTTCCTCTAGGGCCTTTCCTGTTGTCACCGGTTGGTGATGGGTGGGGGAGGTACCGCCCGTACTTTGAGAACTACACAGTGGACGCGAGCATCTTCGACATGATCCTTTTAGGGGTTGTGTCGTGAAGATGATCTTAAAGATCATTAGTCAATTTTTTGACGATTCAACTCATGTGATTTCAAGTCTTTAAGAGCAAACGGTGGATGCCTTGGCATCTGGAGCCGAAGAAGGACGTAGCAATCTGCGATAAGCCTCGGGGAACTGATAAGCGAGTTTTGATCCGAGGGTGTCCGAATGGGGAAACCCCGCCAGGGCGCGTGCGTACCTGGTGACTCCCGCCTGAATATATAGGGCGGGTAGAGGGAACGTGGGGAAGTGAAACATCTCAGTACCCACAGGAAGAGAAAGCAAAAGCGATTCCGTGAGTAGTGGCGAGCGAAACCGGAAGAGGCTAAACCTAGCGTGTGTGATAGCCGGCAGGTGTTGCATGTTGGGGGTTGTGGGACTTTTCTGATTGTTCTGCCGAGCAGTCGACGTGACAAGAGGGTATAGACGAACGGTTTTGAATGGCCGGTCATAGAGGGTGCGAACCCCGTAGTCGAAATGCCTGTTCTTGGCGTGAAGAGTATCCCAAGTAGCACGGGGCCCGAGAAATCCCGTGTGAATCTGTCAGGACCACCTGATAAGCCTAAATACTCCCAGATGACCGATAGCGGACAAGTACCGTGAGGGAAAGGTGAAAAGTACCCCGGGAGGGGAGTGAAATAGTACCTGAAACCGTTTGCTTACAAACCGTTGGAGCCTCCTTAGTAGGGGTGACAGCGTGCCTTTTGAAGAATGAGCCTGCGAGTTAGCGATACGTGGCGAGGTTAACCCGTGTGGGGTAGCCGTAGCGAAAGCGAGTCTGAATAGGGCGATTCAGTCGCGTGTCCTAGACCCGAAGCGAAGTGATCTATCCATGGCCAGGTTGAAGCGACGGTAAGACGTCGTGGAGGACCGAACCCACTTAGGTTGAAAACTGAGGGGATGAGCTGTGGATAGGGGTGAAAGGCCAATCAAACTTCGTGATAGCTGGTTCTCTCCGAAATGCATTTAGGTGCAGCGTTGCGTGTTTCTTGCCGGAGGTAGAGCTACTGGATGGCCGATGGGCCCTACAAGGTTACTGACGTCAGCCAAACTCCGAATGCCGGTAAGTGAGAGCGCAGCAGTGAGACTGTGGGGGATAAGCTTCATAGTCGAGAGGGAAACAACCCAGACCACCATCTAAGGTCCCTAAGCGCGTGCTAAGTGGGAAAGGATGTGGAGTTGCTTAGACAACCAGGAGGTTGGCTTAGAAGCAGCCACCCTTGAAAGAGTGCGTAATAGCTCACTGGTCAAGTGATTCCGCGCCGACAATGTAACGGGGCTCAAGCACGCCACCGAAGTTGTGGCATTGACATTTTTGGTAGGCCTTCGTGGTCCAGCCGTGTTGATGGGTAGGAGAGCGTCGTGTCGCGAGTGAAGCGGCGGGGTGACCCAGCCGTGGACGCGACACGAGTGAGAATGCAGGCATGAGTAGCGAAAGACGTGTGAGAAACACGTCCTCCGAAAGACCAAGGGTTCCAGGGTCAAGCTAATCTTCCCTGGGTAAGTCGGGACCTAAGGCGAGGCCGACAGGCGTAGTCGATGGACAACGGGTTGATATTCCCGTACCGGCGAAGAACCGCCCAAGCTAATCCAGTGGTGCTAAGAGTCCTAGCGTGGAATGTGTCGGATCCCTTCGGGGTGATGGACGTCTGTGTGAACGCTCGACCCCATGCTGGTGCGGCTAGCGTATTAACAGGTGTGACGCAGGAAGGTAGCCCAAGCCAGGCGATGGTAGTCCTGGTGCAAGTGCGTAGGCCGAGTGATAGGCAAATCCGTCACTCATTGAGGCTGAGACACGATGCGGATAAAAAGTGGGTGATCCTATGCTGCCGAGAAAAGCATCGACGCGAGGTTCTAGCCGCCCGTACCCCAAACCGACTCAGGTGGTCAGGTAGAGAATACCAAGGAGATCGAGAGAATCGTGGTTAAGGAACTCGGCAAAATGCCCCCGTAACTTCGGGAGAAGGGGGGCCATCCACTTATTAGGACTTGCTCCGAAAGGGTGTGGTGGCCGCAGAGACTAGTGGGTAGCGACTGTTTACTAAAAACACAGGTCCGTGCCAAGTCGCAAGACGATGTATACGGACTGACGCCTGCCCGGTGCTGGAAGGTTAAGAGGACCGGTTAGCCGTAAGGCGAAGCTGAGAATTTAAGCCCCAGTAAACGGCGGTGGTAACTATAACCATCCTAAGGTAGCGAAATTCCTTGTCGGGTAAGTTCCGACCTGCACGAATGGCGTAACGACTTCCCAACTGTCTCAACCGCGAACTCGGCGAAATTGCATTACGAGTAAAGATGCTCGTTACGCGCAGCAGGACGGAAAGACCCCGTGACCTTTACTACAGCTTGGTATTGGTGTTCGGTGTGGCTTGTGTAGGATAGGTGGGAGACTGTGAAGCGGACACGCCAGTGTTCGTGGAGTCATTGTTGAAATACCACTCTGGTCACTCTGGATATCTAACTTAGGACCGTGATCCGGTTCAGGGACAGTGCCTGGTGGGTAGTTTAACTGGGGCGGTTGCCTCCCAAAATGTAACGGAGGCGCCCAAAGGTTCCCTCAACCTGGTTGGCAATCAGGTGGCGAGTGTAAGTGCACAAGGGAGCTTGACTGTGAGACTGACAGGTCGAGCAGGGACGAAAGTCGGGACTAGTGATCCGGCAGTGGCTTGTGGAAGCGCTGTCGCTCAACGGATAAAAGGTACCTCGGGGATAACAGGCTGATCTTGCCCAAGAGTCCATATCGACGGCATGGTTTGGCACCTCGATGTCGGCTCGTCGCATCCTGGGGCTGGAGTAGGTCCCAAGGGTTGGGCTGTTCGCCCATTAAAGCGGTACGCGAGCTGGGTTTAGAACGTCGTGAGACAGTTCGGTCCCTATCCGCTGCGCGCGTAGGAAGTTTGAGAGGATCTGACCCTAGTACGAGAGGACCGGGTTGGACGAACCTCTGGTGTGTCAGTTGTTCCGCCAGGAGCACCGCTGATTAGCTACGTTCGGGATGGATAACCGCTGAAAGCATCTAAGCGGGAAGCCGGCCTCAAGATGAGACTTCCATACCATTTATGGTGAGAGGCTCCCAGCCAGACTACTGGGTTGATAGGCCGGATGTGGAAGCGTAGTAATACGTGAAGCTGACCGGTACTAATAAGCCGATGACTTGATAACACACCGTTTTTGGTGCTTGCGTCCACTGAGTGGTTCTCGATGTACGGTTGGGAACGCAACAATGATGATCGTTGTTGGTTTTTGAAACATCAATAGTGTTTCGGCGGCCATAGCGAGAGGGAAACGCCCGGTTACATTCCGAACCCGGAAGCTAAGCCTCTCAGCGCCGATGGTACTGCAGGGGGGACTCTGTGGGAGAGTAGGACACCGCCGGACTTCTTTTAGTCGAAATGGCCACCCAAAGCTGGGTGGCCATTTCGCATTTACGGACACGTTTCCGGGGGAAGGATCGTCATGTCGAACGACGACGCCAATGATCGTAATGTCAATGGAGGTCGTTCCGACGATCGTTCGCGCCCCCGATCGGGATCGTCCGGTGCGGGGCGTCCGTCGGGCGGACAGCGTGGCAATGCCCGTGACTCGTCCGCTCGGCCCTTCAAGCGCGATGACGACCGTTCGTCTCGCCCTCGTCGAGACTCCGACGCGCGGCCCGCTCGTCGTGACGGCGAGGGCAGCAACCGTCCCCATCGCGATGGCGACGCGCGTCCGCGTACCGGCGGCTCTGATAATCGGGCCCCGCGCGACGGTGCTCGGCCCTTCAGCGGCGGAGCCGATCGCTCCCGCCGTGAGGGGGACGGTCGTCCCTTCCGCCGGGACTCCGACGGCGCAGGTCGTCCCCGCCGTGACGGCGATTCGCGTCCGTTCCGTAGCGGAGGTGCCGGTGAAGGGCGTCCGCGTCGCGAGGGCGACGCCCGTCCTTATCGTCCGCGTACGGAGGGTGGGGACTCGCGTCCCTATCGTCCGCGTACGGAGGGTGGGGACTCGCGTCCCTACCGTCCGCGCAGTGAGGGTGGGGACTCGCGTCCCTACCGTCCCCGTAGTGAGGGCGGTGACCGCCGTCCTTTTGGGGACCGTCGACCGTCCGGCGATCGTCGCCCTGGTGCGGGTGCGCCGAGGCGCTTCGATCGAGAAGACGCCCGCGCGACCCGTCCTCCCCAGGATCAGCGCGAGCGCGGTCCGGAGATCCCCGAGGAGGTCACCGCTCGTGATCTTCCGGGTGCCGCGCGCAATGAACTCAAGACCCTCAGCAAGGACAACGCGGAGAATGTCGCGCGCCACCTGGTGATGGCGTCGCGACTGATCGACGAAGATCCGGCTCTTGCTCACGCGCACGCCCTGGCGGCCTCGCGCAGTGCGGGTCGTGTGGCCATCGTCCGCGAAACGGTCGCGATCACGGCCTATGCCATCGGCGACTTCGCCCTCGCTCTCCGTGAACTGCGCACCCACCGCCGCATCTCGGGCTCCGACGAGCAGCTGCCCCTCATTGTGGACAGCGAGCGTGGCGTCGGACGGCCCGATCGGGCACTCGAGGAGGGCCGGTCGGTCGACCGCTCCACCCTGCCTGCTGCGGTCCGCGCCCAGCTCGCCATCGCCATGTCGGGCGCGCGACTGGACGTCGGCGAGCCTGAGCGCGCTCTGCAGGAACTCGAGATCCCGGAAGCCGACCCCGATCGCGCCTTCGAGTGGAGCCCGGCGCTGTTCGCGGCGCGTGCGGCCGTGCTCGAGGAACTGGGTCGCGAGGACGAGGCCGCGGAGTGGTTCCGCCGGGCCGAGATCGCTGCGGACGCCCTCGATGCGGCGGCAGGCGTCGCCGACCGCGAGGTCATCGTCGTCGAAGAGATCGACCTCATCGATGACGAGGGCGGAGTCGAGGTGGCATCCGGGGTCGTTCCCGTCGAAGACACCACGACGGAGAGCTCTGTCGCAGCTCACGCTGACACGGTCGAAGAGGCCGCCGAGGCGGACGACACCGAGGGGGAGCACCCCGCACGCGACTCCGACGAGGGGCAGGACGAGTCACGATGATCTTCGGGCGGAGCAAGTCGGGTGTCACGCCGCTGGACGGAGTGGACGTCGTCCTCGCCGACCTGGACGGAGTCGTCTACGCCGGGCCGGGCGCTCTGCCGCACGCGGTGGACAGCCTGAACCGCGCCGCTGAGGAGGGGCATCGTCTCGGCTACATCACCAACAACGCCTCGCGGACGGATGCGTCGGTCGCGGAGCACCTGACGTCTTTGGGGCTGAAGGTCGCGCCCGAAGACGTCGTCACCAGCCCGCAGGCCGCGATGCGGCTCCTGCGAGAGCTCGTTCCCGCCGGCTCGACGTTGCTCGTGATCGGGGGAGAGGGACTCGTCGTCGAGGTCGAGAAGGCCGGCTTCGTGGTGACACGCAGCGCCGAGGGCTCCCCGGCCGCGGTCGTGCAAGGCTTCGCCCCCGAGGTCGGATGGGCGCAGCTCGCCGAGGCGGCCTACGCTCTGGCCACGCCGCTCGACGAAGGCGGCATCCCGTGGGTGGCCACCAACACGGACTGGACGATTCCGCAGGCGCGCGGTATCGCACCGGGCAACGGCACGCTCGTGTCCGCGGTGCACACCGCCGTCGGACGGTTGGCCACGGTCGCGGGCAAGCCGGAACGTCCGATCTTCGACGTCGCGGTTGCGCGCACGGGCGCGAGCTCGCCGCTGTTCATCGGCGACCGGCTCGACACCGATGTGCAGGGGGCGCGGGCAGCCGACATGCGGTCGGTCCTGGTCCTCACGGGGATCGACCGCCCGAAGCAGGTGCTGGCGGCGCCGCCCAACCAGCGTCCGGACTTCATCGTGAGCGACCTGCGGCAGTTGTTCGAGCCGTACCCGGCCACCGTCGTCAAGGGCGACCGCACTCGCGTCGGGGATGCCATCGTCGAGATCGATGGAGTGGACCTGCGCATCGTGTCCGCGGGGGAGCGGCAGATCGATCTGCTCCGTGCCGGCGCTGCGGCCATCTGGAACTCCGGCCGTGCGATCTTCGGTTTCCGCGTGCCCGAGCAGCTGTACGCGGATCCGTTCCGCGTGCGCTGACGCGGATACGATGGCATCCATGTCGGATGATCGCGAGACGGATGCCGGTGCCGAACTGATCGGCCGCCTCCGCATCATCGAGGACCAGCCCCTCGACACGCGAGCCGACGCCTACGCGGCTCTGCACGACGAGCTCGCGCGACGGCTCGAATCGGGTGCCGCGACGCCGGCAGACGGATGAGCGGCCGGCTCGATGCGGAGCTCGCCCGGCGAGGACTCGCGCGTTCTCGGACGCACGCCGCACAGCTGATCTCGGACGGGCTGGTCACGGTCGACGGAGACGGCGTGGTGAAGCCGTCCGTGCGCGTCGACGACGACACCCGGATCGAGGTCGCCGTCTCGGACCACTACGTCAGCCGCGGGGCGCACAAGTTGATCGCGGCACTCGACGCCTTCGGTGTGGATCCCGCCGGGCGGGTCGCGCTCGATCTCGGCGCATCCACCGGGGGATTCACGCAAGTGCTGCGCGAGCGCGGGGCGGCGCCCGTTCTGGCGGTAGACGTCGGGCACGGACAGTTGTCCCCAGCGGTGGCAGCCGATCCCGAGGTGGTGTCGGTGGAGGGGTATAACGTGCGCTTCATGACCGCCGACTCCCTCGCCGCAGCGACCGGGATCGCCGAGCGCCCGGCCGTCGTCACCGGCGACCTGTCCTTCATCTCGCTGCACCATGTGCTGCCGGCGATCGTGGCGACGGCGGCGCCCTCTGCCGAGGTCGTCCTCCTCATCAAGCCCCAGTTCGAGGTCGGCCGCACCGCGGTCAAGGGTGGCCTCGTGACCGACCCGGCCCTGCGTGCAGACGCCGTGCACGGCGTCCTCTGGGCGGCGTGGGATGCAGGTCTGCGCACGGCCGGGATCATCCCTTCGCCGATCGTGGGAACCCACGGCAACCAGGAGTATGTGGCGTGGTTCTCGGACGCGCACGGCACCGACCCCTCAGAATGGGAGAGCACCGTGACCCGACTGACCGGAAGCCGATGACCCCCAGCGAACGCCGAATACTGATCGTCGTCCACGCCCGCCGCGACGACACCGTCGAGGCGGCACAGCGTGTGCTCACGGCGGTGCGCGCAGCCGGAGCCGTGCCGGTGGTCTCCGCCGAAGACCGACCCGAGCTCGCCGAGCGATTGCCGCTGGACGGGGTCGAGACGCTCGGCGTCGACGTCGGCGTGGAAGACCTGGAGCTGGCGATCGTCCTCGGCGGCGACGGCACGATCCTGCGCGCGGCCGAGACGGTGCGCGGCGGCACGGCGCCGATCCTCGGCATCAACATGGGTCACGTCGGTTTCCTCGCCGAGATCGAACGCGACGACATGGATGATGCCGTCCGCCGTGTGATCGCCCGCGACTACCGGGTCGAGGAACGCCTCGCGCTCGCGGTGAAGGTGCTGGATGCCGACGATCGGGTGATCTTCGAGACGTGGGCCCTGAACGAGGCCACGGTCGAGAAGGCGAGTCGCGAGCGCATGCTCGAGGTCGTCATGGAGATCGACGGTCGCCCCCTGTCGTCGTTCGGATGCGACGGTGTCGTCATGGCGACGCCCACCGGCTCGACGGCCTACAACTTCTCCGCGGGAGGGCCGGTCATCTGGCCCACGGTCGAGGCGATCGCGGTGGTGCCGCTCTCGGCCCACGCCCTCTTCGCCCGCCCGCTCGTCGTGAGCCCGGATGCCACGGTCGCGGTCGAAGTCCTCGAGCGCACGAGCGGGAGCGGCATCCTGTGGTGCGATGGGCGTCGCTCGCACGATCTCCCGCCCGGCGCCCGCGTCGTGGCACGCCGGTCGTCGCGGCCGGTGCGTCTCGCGCGGCTGCACCCCGCCGCGTTCACCGACCGGCTAGTGCGCAAGTTCCGGCTTCCGGTGACCGGATGGCGTGGCTCGCTCGGAGGGATGCCGTGATCGAAGAGATGCGGCTGCGCGATCTCGGAGTGATCGCGGACGCGACGCTGCCGATCGGGCGCGGCTTCACCGCGATCACCGGTGAGACCGGCGCGGGCAAGACGATGGTCGTGACCGGGCTCGGACGCCGTGCGGTCGGGCGCGGCCCAGGCGGCGGTCGAGGGCGTCTGGGTGGTCCCCGAGAACGGGCCGGTCGCCGCGCGCGTCCGCGAAGCCGGAGGAGATATCGAGCCGCTCGGCGACGGAGCCGCGGAACTGTATCTCGGCCGCACGGTGTCGAGCGAGGGGCGGGGACGGGCCACGGTGGGCGGACGCACCGCGCCGGCCGGCGTGCTCGCCGATCTCGCCGACGACCTCGTCGTCGTGCACGGCCAATCCGATCAGCTGCGGCTGCGTTCGGCATCCGCTCAGCGCGACGCGCTCGACCGGTTCGGTGGAGATCCGGTCAGCGGTGCTCGGGCGGCTTACCGTGCGGCGTGGGACACCTGGCGAGCCTTGGATGCCGAACTCGCGACCCTCACCACCGACCGCGACGACCGTGCGCGCGAGGCCGAAGAGCTGCGCGCCGCGATCGCCGAGATCGAGGCGGCGGCGCCCGTGGCCGGCGAAGAGGAGGAGCTCCAGCGCCGGGCCGAGCGGCTCGCGAACGCGGAGGAGCTCCGAATCGCTGCGGTGAGCGCGCACGCGGCCCTCTCCGGCGACGACGAGACTCCCGACATCGTGACGCTGCTCGCCGAGGCTCGTCGGTCCCTCGAACGGGTATCGGCGAGCGACGCGGCCCTCGCCGCCATCGGCGAGCAGGTCGCCGACCTCGGCTACCGCGCGACCGACGTTTCCGTCGCGCTCTCGGGGTACCTCGCCGACCTCGATGAAGCCGGACCGCACGAGCTCGCCGCCGTGGACGAGCGGCGCGGGGTCCTGGCGGCGCTGACCCGGGCGCACGGATCCGTGGACGCCGCGATCTCGTTGCTCGAGACCGGATCGGCGCGCTTGCTCGAACTCGACGACGACGGGGATCGGATCGAGCGCCTCACTGTGCAGCGCGATGCGGCGGCCGCCGACCTCGACTCCGCGGCCGAGACCCTCACGAATGCCCGGCGCGAAGCCGCCGAGCGGCTGGGCACGGCGGTCACCGAGGAACTCCACGCCCTGGCCCTGCCCGACGCTCACCTGAGCGTCGAGGTGACGGCCTCGTCCACGCCTGGGACGCACGGGCGCGACGACGTCGCGATCCTGCTCTCCCCGCACCCCGGTGCCGACCCGCGACCCGTGTCGCGCGGAGCCTCCGGCGGCGAGCTCAGCCGCGTCATGCTGGCGATCGAGGTCGTCATCGCCGGTGTCGATCCGGTACCGACGTTCGTCTTCGACGAAGTGGATGCCGGGATCGGCGGCGCCGCGGCGATCGAAGTGGGGCGGCGACTCGCCCGGCTGGCGGAAACCTCGCAAGTCATCGCGGTCACCCACCTCGCCCAGGTCGCCGCGTTCGCCGGCAACCATCTCACGGTGGTCAAGGGCAACGACGGGTCGGTGACGGCATCCAGTGTCCGTCGGCTCGAGGGAGCCGAGCGCGAGGCCGAGATGGCGCGTCTGCTGTCGGGGCTGAGCGACTCCGACGCGGCGCTGACCCACGCGCGCGAGCTGCTCGCGACGGGACGCACCGCCCGGTGATCCCACCCCTCTGACACCGGATCGTCACGCCCGGGTGACACCACTGTCGGAGGTCGATGTCAGACTTCCCTCAACGCGCGGCGCTCGCCGCGCCTCCACCCTCCGACTCGACTGATAGGATCGAAGCCCGTGATGCAGACTTCGGACGCGGGACATTCAGACGACACCACGGCATCGGCCTTCACCACGAAGCACATCTTCGTGACCGGAGGTGTGGTCTCGTCTCTCGGCAAGGGCCTGACGGCGGCAAGCCTCGGCAACCTTCTCACGGCGCGGGGTCTCCGCGTCGTCATGCAGAAGCTCGACCCCTATCTCAACGTGGATCCCGGGACGATGAACCCGTTCCAGCACGGTGAGGTGTTCGTCACCGACGACGGGGCCGAGACCGACCTCGACATCGGTCATTACGAGCGCTTCCTCGACATCGAGCTGAGCCAGGCCGCGAACGTCACGACGGGCCAGATCTACTCGCAGGTCATCGCGCGCGAGCGCCGCGGCGAGTACCTCGGCGACACCGTGCAGGTCATCCCGCACATCACCGACGAGATCAAGCGCCGTATGCGCCTGCAGGCCACCGAGACGCCGCAGCCCGACGTGATCATCACCGAGATCGGCGGCACGGTCGGCGACATCGAGTCGCAGCCCTTCATCGAGTCCGCGCGCCAGATCCGTCACGAGCTCGGCCGCAAGAACGTCTTCTTCGTGCACGTGTCGCTCGTGCCGTTCATGGGCGCCTCGGGCGAGCAGAAGACCAAGCCCACGCAGCACTCGGTCGCGGCGCTGCGCTCCATCGGCATCCAGCCCGACGCGCTCGTCCTGCGCAGCGACCGCCCCGTGACGGAGTCGAACAAGCGCAAGATCGCGCTCATGTGCGACGTCGACGAGGACGCCGTGGTCAACGCCGTCGATGTGCCGAGCATTTACGACATCCCGACGATGCTGCACGATCAGGGCCTCGACAAGTACATCGTCGACTCGCTCGACATCGACAAGGCGGCCGACGTCGACTGGTCGCGCTGGCAGCGGGTGCTGCAGGCGGTGCACAACCCCAAGCACGAAGTCACGATCGGGCTCGTCGGCAAGTACATCGACCTCCCCGACGCGTACCTGTCGGTGACCGAGGCGATCAAGGCTGGCGGATTCGCCCAAGAGACGCACGTGAAGATCACGTGGATCCCGTCCGACCTGTGCGAGACGCCCGAGGGTGCGGCCAAGGCGCTCTCGGCGGTCGACGGGATCATCGTCCCGGGCGGCTTCGGCATCCGCGGGATCGAGGGTAAGCTCGGGGCGCTGCGGTTCGCGCGCGAGCAGGGCATCCCGACCCTGGGCATCTGCCTGGGCCTGCAGTGCATGGTCATCGAGTACGCGCGCACCGTCGCCGGCCTCGAAGGTGCGTCGTCGAGCGAGTTCGACCCCGACACCGCGCACGCCGTCGTGGCGACCATGGCCGAGCAGATCGACATCCTCCAGAGCGGAGACCTCGGCGGCACGATGCGCCTGGGCCTGTACCCCGCCGACCTCGCCGACGGATCCCTCGCCGCCGAGGTGTACGGAGCGAACCGCGTGTCGGAGCGCCACCGCCACCGCTACGAGGTCAACAACGCCTACCGTCAGCAGCTGAGCGACGCCGGCCTGGTGTTCTCGGGACTGAACCCCGACCTCGACCTCGTCGAGTACGTCGAGCTGCCGCGCGACGTGCACCCGTATTACATCGCCACGCAGGCGCACCCCGAGCTGCGTTCGCGGCCGACCGAGCCGCACCCGCTGTTCCGGGGCCTCGTCGGTGCAGCGCTGGAGCGCCACCGTTCGAGCGAACTGTTCGACGTCGAGGAGGACTGACATGGAATCGCTGCGCGACGAGCCCGTCGACCTGGAGGTCGTCGCCAGCGATCTCGTGTACGAGGGCGCGGTGTGGGACGTCCGGTCCGACACCGTGCGGTACGGCGACGGCGAGATGACCCGCCAGTACGTCGAGCACCCCGGCGCCGCGGCGGTCGTCGCGCTGGATGACGAGGGCCGTGTCGTGCTCATCCAGCAGTACCGGCAGCCGATCAAGGAACGCGACTGGGAGATCCCGGCCGGCCTGCTCGACGTGGCGGGGGAGCCGCCCGTCGAGACGGCGAAGCGCGAACTGGGCGAAGAGGTCGACCTCGCGGCCGACCGCTGGCAGCATCTCGTCTCGATCCACACCACCCCCGGCGGGAACGACGAGGTCGTGCACCTGTTCCTCGCCCGCGGACTCTCCGACGTCGTCACCGACTACGAGCGCGAGCACGAGGAGTCCGACATGCGCGTCGAGCGTGTGCCGTTGGCCGACGTGATCGATGGAGTGCTGGCGGGGCGTCTGCGCAACGGCATCCTGGCCACCGGCGTGTTCGCCGCCGCCGAGGTGCTGCGTCGCGAGGCCGCGTCGGCGTGACGTGAAGCTCGAGCGCGCCGTCCAGACGTACCTGCGGCACGTCGCGCTCGAACGAGGACTGTCGGACCACACCGTCGACGCCTACCGACGCGACCTCGCCGTGTACACGGCGTGGTTGGGGGAGCGCGGCATCGACGAGGTCGAGGCCGTGACGTCGGCGACCGTCGCGGAGTTCGCCGCCGAGCGAGCCGCGGCCGAGCCGCCGCCGGCCGCGTCCTCGCTGGCCCGCCTGCAGTCGTCGGTGCGGGGATTGCACCGCTTTCTCGTGCGCGAGGGGAGCGTCCCCGACGATCCGAGTGGCAGGCTGCGCCCGCCGCGCGCGCCCCAGCGACTGCCGAAGGCCCTCTCGATCGGGCAAGTGGAACAGCTGCTGGATGCCGCGGGACCGGCGCCCGGGTCGGCGGATGCGGCCGGGGCCGATCCCGCCGCCGTCCGCGACCGCGCGCTGCTCGAGATGCTCTACGCGACCGGCGCCCGCGTCTCCGAGATCGTGCAGCTCGACGTGGACGACACCGCCCACGGCGATGTCCTGCGGCTGCGGGGTAAGGGCTCGAAGGAGCGGATGGTCCCGGTGGGGTCCTACGCGCGCGCCGCGGTCGACGCCTACCTGACGCGCGTGCGTCCGGGGTGGGTGGCGAAACGGCGGGCGACGCCCCGGCTGTTCCTCGGGGTGCGCGGTGCGCCGCTGTCGCGCCAGAGCGCGTGGCTCATCATCCAGGCGGCCGCCGAGCGCGCCGGTCTCACCGCGCACGTCTCACCGCACACGCTGCGGCACTCCTTCGCGACGCACCTCCTGCAGGGCGGCGCCGACGTGCGCGTGGTGCAGGAACTCCTCGGTCACGCGTCCGTCGCCACCACCCAGATCTATACGCACGTCTCGGTCGACGCGCTGCGCGATGTGTACGCCACCGCTCACCCGCGGGCGCGCTGAGCGGCCCCGGCCCGCGCGGGCGCCGAGGCGGGTGGCGCGTGGGGTGTGGCATCCGTGGGGGTGTTCCGAAAACAGGGGATGCGGCGGGGACAGGGCGATCCCGGGCGTTCGGGCCTGTTTCGGGCGCAGAGCCTGTTGTCGGTGCGGCCGGGTGCGCGGGATGCCGCGGCACCGGTGCACCAGCGCCCCCGCGGGTCTCCCGGCGTGCGGCGGGGTGGCGAGTAGACTCGGCAGCGTTATGACG
>NZ_CAKKMM010000065.1:0-14355 GCF_918698205.1 Microbacterium sp. Bi128
AGGCTCACGGCATCCGCAGCCAGGCGCGTGGCGACGACCGCTACTCCCGTCCCGAGCGGGATGCCGCGCCTCGCGGCCGCGACGAGCGTCCCGCGCGTTCGTTCGACCGGAACGACCGCCCCGCGCGGTCCTTCGACCGTGACGACCGCCCCGCGCGTTCGTTCGACCGGAACGAGCGTCCGGCCCGTGACGAGCGTCCGGCCCGGTCGTACGACCGCAATGATCGCCCGGCGCGGTCGTTCGATCGCGACGAGCGTCCCCGTCGGTCCTTCGACGAGCGCCCCGCGCGGTCGTTCGATCGGAACGACCGTCCTGCTCGGTCGTTCGACCGCAGCGACCGTCCGGCGCGCTCGTTCGATCGGAGCGATCGTCCGGCCCGTGACGACCGTCCGGCGCGTTCGTTCGACCGCAACGACCGCCCCGCCCGTTCGTTCGACGACCGCCCCGCTCGCTCGTTCAACGACCGTCCGGCGCGCTCCTTCGATCGGAGCGACCGTCCGGCCCGTGACGACCGTCCGGCCCGCTCGTTCGACCGGAACGACCGCCCCGCCCGCTCCTTCGACGACCGTCCGGCTCGTTCGTTCGACCGGAGCGACCGCCCGGCGCGTGACGAGCGGCCCGCGCGTTCGTTCGACCGGAACGACCGTCCCGCCCGTTCGTTCGACCGGAACGACCGCCCGGCGCGTGACGACCGTCCCGCGCGTTCGTTCGACCGCAGCGACCGCCCCGCGCGTTCGTTCGACCGCAGCGACCGTCCGGCCCGCTCCTTCGACGACCGGCCGCGCCGCGACGACCGTCCCCGTCGCACCGACGGTCCGAACCGCGCCGACTGGAACGCCACCCCGAAGCGTTCGGCCGAGCACGAGCAGCGCGTCGACGTCGTGCACGAGCGTCTTCAGGCGGAGGCCGTGGATGCCGGGACCGTGACCGGTGCGGGCTTCGCCGAGCTGGGTCTGGGCGACAACATCGTCCGCGCGCTCGCCGGTCTCGGGGCTGCGAACCCCTTCCCGATCCAGGCGGCGACGGTCGCCCCGATCCTCGAGGGCCGCGACGTCCTCGCCCGCGGCCGTACCGGCTCCGGCAAGACCATCGCGTTCGGCGCCCCGCTGGTCGAGAGCATTCTGCGTGCTCAGGCCGGACAGCGCCGCGAGTTCGGCCGCTCGCCGAAGGCCCTGATCCTCGCCCCCACGCGCGAGCTCGCGCTGCAGATCGACCGCACCGTGCAGACCATCGCGCGCAGCGTCGGTCTGTTCACGACGCAGGTCTACGGCGGTGTGCCGCAGGCGCGTCAGGTCGGTGCGCTGAAGAAGGGCGTCGACATCGTCATCGGCACCCCGGGTCGCATCGAGGATCTGCTCAACCAGGGCAAGCTCGACCTGTCCGACGTCAGCATCGCGGTTCTCGACGAGGCCGACCACATGTGCGAGCTCGGCTTCCTCGAGCCCGTGCAGCGGATCCTCCGCGCGACCGCCGAGGGCAGCCAGAAGCTCCTATTCTCGGCCACCCTCGACCGCGAGGTCGCGGCCCTCGTCGACGAGTTCCTCGTCGAGCCGGCCGTCTACGAGGTCGCCGGTGAAGACCAGGACTCGGGCACCATCGAGCACCGCGTGCTCGTGATCGAGCACCGCGACAAGGCCGAGATCCTCGGCTCGCTCGTCGACCGCGAGGGCAAGACGCTCGTGTTCGCCCGCACCCGTGCGTACGCCGAGATGCTGGCCGAGCAGTTCGACGAGGCCGGTATCGCCGCCGTCGCCCTCCACGGTGACCTCAACCAGCAGAAGCGCACCCGCAACCTCGAGAAGCTCACCTCGGGCCGCGTCAACGTGCTCGTCGCCACGGACGTCGCCGCACGCGGCATCCACGTCGACGACATCGACCTGGTGATCCAGGCCGATGCCCCCGACGAGTACAAGACGTACCTGCACCGCTCGGGCCGCACGGGCCGCGCCGGTCGCCGGGGGACGGTGGTGACGCTCATCACGCGTCAGCGTCGCCGTCGCATGACCGAGATGCTCGAGCGTGCCGAGATCGCGGCGCCGTTCGAGGAGACGCAGCTCGGCGACGACGTCCTCGAGGAGCTGGCGGGTCGTCAGCTCTCGAACGTCACGTCCTGACGTCCCGTTGAACGCCCCGTCCGCCGCGTGCGGGCGGGGCGTTCGCGTTCTCAGAACAGGGTGGGTTCACTCGCGGGGGCGACGGAGGGGCGAGCGGATGCCGTGGACCCGGTGGTCCGCACGGGGCCGAGCCGCGGCGCGGTCGCGGTGCGGCTGGCGAGCCCGGGCTGAGGGCGGCCGCGCGGGTGGTCGTCCTCGTCCCACCCGTCGAGGCGGTGCATCCGCAGCAGCGGCTGCACGCGTTTGCCCAGCCACCGCCGGTACGCCTGCGGCGCCTGGACCGACACCCCGGGGTACAGGCCGCGGTAGGACGACACGAGTTCCGGGTGCTCGCGTTCGAGCCACTGCAGGAACCACTCCTTGGCACCGGGCCGCAGGTGCAGCGCGCCGTAGACGACCCGCGCGGCACCGGCGGCGCGGATACGCCCGAGGGCGTGATCGAGCGCGGCGACCGAGTCGGTCAGGTGCGGAAGGATCGGCATGAGGAAGACGGTCACGCGGAACCCCGCGTCGGTGGCGGCACGGACGGTGTCGAGGCGCGCTTCCGCGGTGGGCGTCCCGGGCTCGAGCGACCGCTGCAACGTGTCGTCGAACACCGCGATCGACATCGCGAGTGTCACACGGACCTCTTTCGCGGCGTCCGCGAGCAGCGGGAGGTCGCGCCGCAGCAGCGTGCCCTTGGTCAGGATCGAGAACGGCGTGCGGTTCTCGGTGAGCGCGCCGATGATGTCCGGCATCAGTCGGTAGCGCCCCTCGGCGCGCTGGTACGGGTCGGTATTCGTCCCGAGCATCACAGGCTCTCGCGCCCACGACCCGCGGCGCAGCTCGCCGCGCAGCACGTCGGCGACGTTGACCTTGACCACGATCTGCGAGTCGAAGTCGGCACCCGAGTCGAGGTCGAGGTACTCGTGCGTCTTGCGAGCGAAGCAGTTGTGGCTGACAACGCCGTTGGCGATGAAGTCACCCGTGCCGGTCGTGATGTCGACCATGTCGATCTCATATCCCAGGTCTTCCACAGCGACGACGCGGAGGTCGGAGCTGGTCTTGACAGCGGCCCCGACGATGCCGGGGGACGTCCGGGCGGCATCGAGGTCGCTGGATCCCAGGCCGAAACCCTGCAGGCGATTCAACGCCGTCAGGTACGGCCGTTGATCCGGTCCCTGCATCGCGCCGCGGACGAACTTCCATCCGCGTTCTGTGAGGAAGCGATGGTCGGCGCTCGCGACGATCTCGGTACCGTCGGCCAGGGTCACCCGGAAGGCTCGCTTGCGCGTGGGCCACTTCGCCAGGACTTCGGTGCGCACGAACCGTCGGTGGGCGCCGCGCTGCTCCGTGCCGATGATCTCGTCACCCACCTTCACGTCCGCGAGGGGGACGTGCAGCCTGTCCGCGGTCAGGATGAGCGTGTCCGGCGAGAGGCAGTAGGCACACGAATGACTGCATCCCCTGTACGGGTTCACGGTCCAGTCGAACGGCATCGCCGAGGCGCCCGGAACGCGGTTGAGCGCGGTCTTCGCCACCACCTCGTGGAACGTCATGCCAGCGAACTCCGGGGTGGTGACCGAGCGCACGAGCCCGTCCATGCGCTCCATGCCGGGCAGCGCGGCCGTGTCGTCGACGCCGAGCTTCTGTCCCTGCCACCTCATCGCTCTATGGGAACAGAGATACGAAAAAAGAGCAAGCGGATACCGATGACATTCGAAATCGAGGATCGGCGAAACCTCGCCCCATTCGCACCGCACAGGTACGCGGGTGAGAATGGGTCGAGTGATGTCGCCCGATCCCGAGCTCTCTCCCCGCCGCGCCGCGCGCGCGGAGGCCGAGCGACGGGCGACGGCGGCGCTCACTCTTCCGCCGCAGCCCGCGGCCCCGGCCTCTGAGGGAGACACCGCCCCGCCCCTGCGCCGTGAGCGTCGGCAGCAGCGCGCGCAGGCGGACTCGCCGCCGCTGTCGTTCCTCGCGTGGTGGCAGAAGCGTCCGATCCTCGTGCGCCGCCGGCTGGCGGCCCTCGCCCTCGGCGTCATCGTCGTGGTCGCCTGTGCGGTCGCGATCGGGACGGCGATCGCCGGTGCCCGACAGGGAGTCGACGCCTCCGATCCCGCGGTGGCGGCGGCGATGGCCGGTCCCCCCGCGGTGCCGGCCGAGGGGCTTCCCGTCCCGATCCTCGTCGAGTCCCCGGCGCCGAAGTCCCCGTGCGACGACCCCGCCGTCACCGCCGCACTCGCGTCGGGCGATGACGGCGCGACGATCGCCGCGATCGGCGGTGGGGAGGCGTTCCGTGCCGCCGTGGCATCCGGGATCGCTCCGTGCGTCTCGCTCTCGGATGCTGATCGCCAGTGGGTCGTGGTGAACAAGAAGCGGCCCTACGACCCGGTGGACTACCGCCCCGGCGACCTCGTCATGCCCGACGACGTGCGGGCCCTCGAGGACTCGGCCGTGCGCCGCCCGGCGGCCGATGCGCTGACGTCGATGGTCCGCGCGGCCACCGGTGCCGGCGTCGGCGAGATCGGGTACCTCAGCGCGTTCCGGTCCTACGCGACGCAGCAGCAGACCTATGCCGGACGCGTCGCCGTCGGAGGGGTCGAGGAGGCCGACAGGGAGAGCGCGCGGGCCGGTTTCAGCGAGCACCAGTCCGGACTCGCGGTCGACATCGTGCCCTGCAACCGGACGTGCGGGACGCTCGACGACGTCGCCGGGTCGTCGCAGGGTGCGTGGGTCCGCGACCACGCGTGGGAGTACGGGTTCATCACGCGCTATGACATCGGGCGCATCGACGTCACCGGGTACGAGCCCGAGGCGTGGCACCTGAGGTACATCGGACCCGAGCTCGCGAAGGCGTACCACGACGGCGGATACACCACGCTCGAGGAGTTCTTCGGGCTCCCCGCGGCGCCGACGTACTGAGGCCCGTCACACCCCCACGAACACCGCCGCCGACACGACCCAGAACGCCAGCACGAACACGGTGTCGCGGCGGCGCCAGGGCACGAGGTGCCGTTCGGTGCGGTCAGGGTGGGCGCCGAAGGCTCTGGCGTCCATCGCGAGCGCGACGCGCTCCGCGTGGCGGATCGCCCCGGCCAGCAGCGGCACGACGTATCCGAGCCAGCGCGCGGGGGCCGAGAACCAGCCGTCGCGGGCTCCGCGCACGCGGTGCGCCTGGCGGATGATGTCGAGTTCGTGTCCGAAGCGGGGCACGAACCGGATCGCGGCGAGGGCGGCGTATCCGACGCGGTACGGCACCCGTAGCTGCTGCACGATCGCGCGCACGAGGTCGGTGCCCGCGGTGGTGAGGCCGCCGATGAACGCGAGCGTCATGATCGCGGCCAGCCGCAGGCCCGTCGCGAGGCCGATGCCCACCGCCCCCTCGGTGAGGGCCCAGCCGCCGATGCGCAGCACCTCGGTCGTGGCATCCGTCCGTACCGGGTCGATCCACAGCGCGAAGCCGAGCCCCACCACGACCACCGACGCCGGCACCACGACCCCGAGGAGCACGAGCACGCGCGGTGTCAGACGCGCACCGACGAGCAGCACCGCGTAGGCGAGCACGAGGAACGCCACCGGTGTGGCGAGGTCGCGGACGAAGACGAGGGCGAGTATCGCCGGCAGCGCCGCCACGATCTTCGCGAGCGGGTTCAGCGCCCCGAGGAACGCCCCGCGTGCGACGGGGGCCGCCGCCAGGGCGGTCACCGGTCGCTCCCGGGCAGGTCGCGCATCCGACGGATGCCGGCGAGTTCCGGATGCCGTTCGAGTCCGGCGAGCGCGGCACGCAGGGGCGGTGCGTGCAAGCCCGTGCGGGCGAGAAGGGCGACGTCGGCGAACACCTCGTCGGCCGGGCCGTCGGCGGCGAGGCGTCCGGCATCCATCACGAGCACGCGGTCTGCGTGCTCCGCGACGAGCTGCATGTCGTGGGTGACGACGATGATCGTCGTGCCGTCCGCGCGCAGATCATCGAGGAGCGAAAGGAGTTCGTCGGCGCGGGCGCGGTCCTGACCGAACGTCGGCTCGTCGAGCACCAGCACGCGGGCGCCGCCGACGAGCGCGGTGCCGACCGACAGGCGCCGCTTCTGCCCGCCCGAGAGCAGGAACGGGTGCACTTCGGCCTTGTCCGCGAGGGCGAAGCGGCTCAGAACGTCCTCGGTCCGCCGCCGCACGTCGTCGTCGCGGAGGCCCTGACGCCGCAGTCCGTGCGCGATCTCGTCGAACACCGTGGTCGCGACGAACTGGTGCTCGGGGTTCTGGAAGACGAAGCCCACGCGGCGGGCGAGGTCGCGCGGCGACGCTCTCCGCACATCGATCCCGTCGATGCGCACCGCGCCCCGCGGCGGGTGCCGCACACCCGCGAGGGCCTGCACGAGGGTCGTCTTGCCCGAGCCGTTGGCTCCGACGACGGCGACGAACTCACCCGCCGCGATGTCGAGATCGATCCCGTGGAGCACCGGCGTGCGCCCGCGGGCGACGCGCAGGTCGCGTACGCGCACGAGCGTCTCGCGGTTCACGGGCGGCGGGGGGTGCGGAGGGACGGATGCCACAGCGGGCCGCGCCGTGGCCTCGAGGGCGGCGCGCAGCTCGCCCGGGGTCAGCGGCAGCGGGTGGATCGCGTACCCCGCGCGGCGCAGGCGCAGGGCCGCGAGCGTCGCGGTCGGCAGCCACACGCCGAGCGCGTGGAGGTCCTCGGCGCGCTCGCGCAGCACCGCGTCGACGTCGCCGTCGGCGACCACTCGCCCCGCGGAGTCGAGCGCGACGACCCGGTCGACCAGTCCCATCGCGGCATCCAGGTCGTGCTCGATCAGCACGATGGCACGGTCGCCCGCGGCGACGACGTCGCGGAGCGCGGCGTAGACGTCGTCGACCCCGGTGGGATCGAGGGTCGCGGTCGGCTCGTCGAGGACGAGGAGCGGAGAGCCCATCGCCAGGGCGGTCGCGATCGCCAGGCGCTGCCGCCCGCCGCCCGAGAGGACGTCGGGGGAGTCATCGCGTCGCTCCCAGAGCCCGACGCGGCGTAGTGCCGCCTCGGCCCGGGCGAGCACCGCGGCGACGGGGAGCCGCAGGTTCTCGGGCCCGAAGCACACCTCGTCGAGCACGCTGCCGGTGATGAGCTGCGCGTCGGGGTCCTGGAACACCATCGCGACCGTCTGCGCGAGCTCGGCGACCGGCGAGGTCGCGGCATCCCGTCCGCCGACGGTCACCGTCCCCGACACATCCGCCGGGACCGCGTGGGGGATGAGCCCGTTCATCGCCAGGCCGAGCGTGGATTTGCCGGAACCGCTCGGACCGAGCACCAGGACGACCTCACCGGGGTGCACGTCGAGGCTCACGTCGGCGGGGGTGGCGCGGTCGGCGTCGAGGTGCGTGATCGCGACGTTCCGCAGGCGCAGGAGGGCGTCGACGCCCGTGCGGGGCGCCGCGGCGGTCGGGTGCGGGTGGGCGGTCACGGGTGTCCTGTCGGCGAGGACTCCAGTCTATTTAGGTGGGCCTTACCCGCGCGTTCGACGTCTCGATATCGAACCGAGGCTGGACGCTCTCGACCCGTGCCCGCCGTGACCGGTACATTCGAGGTCTTCCTCCGCCCGAACGGATGATCTCGTGACCGGTCTGTCCCGCCGCCAATTCCTGCACGCCACCGTCGCCGCTGCCGCCGCGACGGGGCTCAGTCTCGACGTGCTCGCACCGCAGCTCGCGCGCGCAGCGACGCCGGCGGCGGGGATCCCGACGACGCTCCTGCAGACCATCCGCCAGGGGTCGATCCTCTCGGGGAAGTACCGCACGCTGACGACCGGGCCAGGTGAGCCGTACGTCCCGCGCATCGACGTGCTGCGGCGCTCGCCGTCGGCCGCGCGCACCACCGCGCGTCGCTCCTTGCTGTACCTCGGCCACCTGTCCGACCTGCACGTCATCGAGGCGCAGTCGCCGGGACGCATCGAGCCGATGATCGTGCAGGATCATTCCGCGTGGGGCTCGGCCTTCCACCCCCAGGATCCGCTGAGCCCCCATGCGACGGCAGCGATGGTGCAGGCGTTCTCGGACGCCCGGTACAGCCCGCTCACCGGAGCGCCGATGAGCGTCGCGATCGTCACGGGCGACAGCGCCGACATGCACTCGCACCTCGAGCTGCGCTGGTACATCGACCTCATGGACGGACTCTCGGTCGACCCCGCGACGGGCGGCCCGGAGTGGCAGGGCGTGCAGGCGTGGAGCGAGGCGACGTGGGCGTACCGCCCCGGCGACCCGAGCGGTGGCGACTTCGGCGACTACGGCTTCCCGCGCCTGCCCGACCTGCTCGCCCAGGCGATCGCGCAGCCCGTGAGATCCGTGGGCCTCCCCGCGCCCTGGTACGCGGTGTACGGCAACCACGACACGCTCCTGCTCGGCACGTTCAACATCAGCCCGCAGCTGCGCTCGCTCGCCGTGGGCGCCCGCAAGTCGTACACCCTGGATGCCACGGCATCCACGGCCCTCGAAGGCTGGGCCGCGGGCACGAGCGTGCTCGCGCAGACGCTGGCTGCGCTGGGTCTGGCATCCGGGGGTCCGGGGTTCCGGGACGTCACGGCCAACCCCGAGCGGTACCTGTTCGAGCAGCGCGACTTCATGGCCGAGCACTTCCGCACCGAGCCGACGCCCGGACCCGTCGGACACGGGTTCACCACCCACAACCTCACCTCGGGCGAGACGTGGTGGCAGGCCGACCTCAGCCCGCGGGTGCGCGCGTTCGGACTCGACACGTGCAACGCCGTCGCCGGCCCGGACGGTGCGGTGCCCGAGTCGCAGATGCGGTGGCTGCGCGCGCAGCTCGAGATCGCGCAGCGCGACGAGGTGCTGGCGCTGATCTTCAGCCACCACAACAGCCTCACGCTCGAGAACCGCGCGACCCGACCGGGGGCGGACGAGAAGCTCTACGGCGCCGAGGAGTTCGTGGCGATGCTGCTGGAGTTCTCCGTCGTCGTCGGGTGGCTCAACGGCCACACGCACCTGAACCAGATCCTCCCCCACACCACCCCGACGGGAGGATTCTGGGAGATCACGACGGCGTCGTGCATCGACTTCCCCCAGCAGCAGCAGGTGGTCGAGATCGTCGACAACCGCGACGGCACGCTCTCGCTTTTTACGACGGTCCTCGACCACGCCTCGCCCGCGGTCCCCGGGAACTCGGGATCCGTCGCCGACCTGGCATCCCGCAGCCGCGAGCTCGCCGCCAACGACTGGGCCGAGACGCCGCTCATGCGCCGCGGCTCGCCGCTGGACCGCAACACCGAGCTGCTGCTGCCGGCGCCGTTCGACCTCTCGGTCATCACCGACGCCCAGCTCGAGGCGCAGCACGTCACCGAGCGCGCGCGGATCCTCGCCTACGAGAAGGAGCGGGGGCTGTGAGGCGGTCTCTGTTCGCGCTGCCGCTGGTGGCGGTCATCGCGCTGGCCGGCTGCTCCCAGGTCGCCGCGATCGCCCCCGTGGGTGGCAACCACCTCACCGAGGTGCGTTTCGCCACCATCGACGTGCTGCAGCAGAAGGGCATCGCGCTCGAAGCCGTGCCCACCTGCACCCGCGCCGACGACGGCGCGATCTCATGCACCGGCACGACCGCCGCGGGCGAGGCCGTCACCGCCACCTCGCCGTCGACCGACCCCGACAGCTTCACCGTCACGGTCGACTCCGACACCGTGTTCACCGGCAGCGTCAGCGCCGTGATCGACCACGCCGCGGGGGTCGCCCCGTGAGGCGCGCGCTCCTCATCACGGCCGTCGTGCTCGGGAACGCCGTCGTGCAGGCGCTGTGCGTGATCCCGGGGCTGACGCCCGCGGCATCCCTCGGGTTCGTGTCCGTTCTGGCCGGGTCGGTGCTGGCGCTCGTCGCTGCGGCGACCGCCGTCGTCGTGTTCGTCGGTGCTCCCGGCCCGGTGCGCCCGCGAGTCCTCCGCGCGCTCGCCGCCGTGGTGATCGCGCTCGTCGTGGTGGGGGCTCTGTCGATCGTCTCGACCGCGACCCTGATCCCCGCACTCCTCATCGCCGTTGTGATCGTCTCACCGGCGGGAAACCCGGATGCCACGGCGTGGAGCGGCCTGCGGGCGTTCGTGTGGCATCCGGTCAGGGCCGTGCTGCTCGCCATGCTGACCGCGCTGGCGATCGGGGCGCTCGTCGTGGGCGCGCTGCTGCTCGGCTTCTTCGTGACCGGGTGGCTCGGGTCGTTCGCGACGTGGGTGATCGTCGGCGGGGTGGCCGCCGTTCTCGTCCGGGCCTGGGCGCGGCTCGCGGTGCGCCCCCGGCGCGTGCGGGTCGGCTAGGCCGGTGAGCAACACGGCCTAGGCGTGAGTGCTCGACGCGCCTCGTTCGAGAGCGTCGGCGCCGATGCCCTGCATGATCGACCGCGCCAGACCGGGCACGTATCGCGTCATGGCTTGCATACTGCGGTTCGATGACCCGAGAAGGTACTCGGAGCGTCGGCCCGCCGCTTCGCGCGCGAACCGCGGTGCGGCCCACGACATCGGGTAGCGCTGGGGACCGATGAGATCTGCACCGTTCTCCATGTGCGGCGGCGAGACGATGGCGATCTCGATGCCTCGAGCGCCGAGCTCGGAGCGCGCCGAGCGCGCGAACGAGATGAGAGCGGCTTTCGCGGCACTGAAGTTGTCGAGCGACGGGGTGCCGATGTATCCGAGCGTCGATGCCGTCGCGACGAGCCGTGTGGCGTGGGCGGCATCCTTGTGGCGGGCAAGTGCGCGCGCCACTCGGACGAACCCGAGGTAGTTGACATCGACCTCGCGGACGAGGTCGGCATCCACCCGTGTGAGGATGCTGCCCTGGTAGAGCTGCGACGCCAGGTAGACCACGAGTGCCGGCGTGCCGCGCTCGCGGATCGTGCGATCGATGGTCGCGTCGACCGCGACATCGTCGCTCGCATCGAGTGCCGCGACGTGACCGAAGGGTGCGTCGGCGATCGCGGATCGCGCAAAGCCGACGACCGACCGACCGGCGTTCGCGTACTGGTGTGCGATCTCGCGGCCGAGGCCTCGTGATGCCCCGATGATCCAGACGTCGCGATCGGGAGCGATGGTCTTCTTCACGGTGATTCTCCTCTAGGATGTTGGCAGTGCCCACATAGTAGGGAAGGAATGTTGGCAGTGTCAACTTCGGCGCGCCCGTATCACCACGGCGACCTCAGAACCCGGCTCCTCGACGTCGCCGAGGAGCTCCTCGAGGAGGGCGGCGTCGGTGCCCTGAGTCTCCGCGAGGTGGCCCGGCGTGCGGACGTGTCGCACAACGCGCCCTATCGCCACTTCGCGAGCAAGGACGAGCTGCTCACGGCTCTCGCCGCCTCCGGGTTCGACAAGCTCGCCGCATCCCGCGCCGACATCTCGGACCCGCGAGACGCCCTCCTGGAGAGTGGACTCGCCTACGTGCGCTTCGCGCTCGAGCATCGGGCGCTCTTCCGCCTCATGTTCTCCGGCGCGACCGGCGGTGAGAGCGACGAGTCGGTCGCGAGTGCTGCGTCAGCCGCCACGGTGATGCGCGATGCCTTCGGCGACGACACACCCGGTGACGCGCTCATCAGCTCGTGGTCATTCGTGCACGGCCTCGCCGGGCTCCTCCTCGATGATCAGGTGCCCGCCGGCTTGCGAGCCGGACGCGACGACGAGGCGCTCGCCCGCGACATCCTGACGCTCACCGCACGAGCACTCGACACCGGCTCTCACAACACGCGCTAGCGCCGCGACAACCCGCGCGCGACGCCGGCGCCGCGCAGTCCCGACCCGATCGCGAGGCCCACGGCGGTCCACACGACCGGGCCCAGCACGCCGACGACGAGGTACGTGATCCGCGCCCACGGGGCGAGCGCGCCGATGTCGGCGGCGAACCACACCGCGACCGCCACGATCAGGCCGATGATCACGGCCGAGACGAAGAAACGCGCGGTCGCCCACACGCGGTAGCGGGTGAGAGCGGCGACACCCTCCTGGATGCCGCCGAACAGGATCGCCGTCCCGAGGAACCGGAAGGTCCACTGCGGCGCCATCGCGCTGGCCACGAGCGCCGCGAGAACGTGGGTCAGCAGAGCGACCCAGGGTCGACGCACCACCTGCTGCGCGATGATCCCGGGCAGCACGTGCGACCCGAGCACGAGGCCGTACGCCCACGGCGCGGTCGCCAACACCACGAGGGTCAGCCAGCCGGCCGCCCCGCCCAGGATGCCGGTTCCCACGCCGATCGCGGCGCACACGAGAAGGACCCGGGTGGAAAGACGCGAGGTCGACACGGGATCAGCGTATCGGCGTCGCGGCATCCGATTGACGGACGGAGTCCAAAAGAAACCGTTGGTGATGAATTGGCCGTGAGTTATGTTTGTGCGACGCGCGCCGCTGGAGTCGCGCACATCGCTCAATTCATCCCCCCGTTTGGAGCGCACTATGGGTCGTACCCTGCGTTCGGCCGCGGTCATCGCGTTGGCCGGGCTTTTCACCGCTGCCGGAGTAACTTCCGTGCAGGCCGCCGAAGTGGGCGAGGGGGTGACACCCCCCACACCCATCGAATCCTCCACGGGCCGCTACATCGTCGTGCTCGACGAAGCCCCCGTCGCCACCTACGGCGGCGGTGAGGCGGGCCTGGATGCCACGAAGTCCGACGACGCGCGGTTGGACACCGACTCCGACGCGGTCCGCGAATACTCCGCGTTCCTCGAGCAGCGTCAGCAGGACGTCGCCGCCGAGGTCGGAGTCGACGCCGACTACTCGTACACGCTCGCGGTCAACGGCTTCAGCGCCGCGATGGATCCCAACCAGGCCGCGAAGCTCGCCGCCACCAAGGGTGTGCAGAAGGTCGTTCCGGACGAGATCCGCCACCCCGCGGCCGTCCCGTCGACCGAGTTCCTCGGGCTCGAGGGCGACGGCGGTGTCTGGCAGAAGGTCGGCGGCATCGAGTCCGCCGGTGCGGGCGTCGTGGTCGGTGTGATCGACACCGGCATCGCCCCGGAGAACCCGTCGTTCGCCGGTGACCCGCTCGGCACGACGCCGGGCGACGAGCCCTACCTCGACGGCAACGACGTCGTGTACCGCAAGGCCGACGGCACCGACTTCCGCTCGCCGCGGGTGGCGACCGGCAACGGGTGGTCGGTGGACGACTACTCCACCAAGCTCGTCGGTGCGCGCTACTTCGACCAGGGCGCCGCGGCGACCGGCTTCACCTTCGAGGCCGACTACCGTTCGCCCCGCGACGGAGACGCGCACGGCTCGCACACCGCCAGCACCGCCGCCGGCAACAACGGCGTCGAGGCCAGCGTCGAGGGCATCGACTTCGGCGCGATCTCGGGTGTCGCCCCGGCGGCGAAGGTCGCCGCCTACAAGGCGTGCTACTCCGGCCCCGACCCGCTCGTCACCACCGACGACGTCTGCGCGCTGAGCGACCTGCTCGGCGCGATCAACGCCGCTGTGGCCGACGGCGTCGACGTCATCAACTACTCCATCGGCGGCGGCTCGGCCACGACCACCCTCGCCCTCGAGGACGCGGCGTTCTTCAACGCCGCCGCGGCAGGCATCTTCGTCGCCGCCTCGGCCGGAAACTCCGGCCCGGACGCCTCGACCGCCGACCACGCCTCGCCCTGGTACACCACCGTCGCGGCATCCACGATTCCCACGTACGAGGGCACCGTGACGCTGCCGAACGGGTTCCAGGCGGCCGGGGCCTCGGTCTCGGTCCCCGCCGGGGAAGAGGTCACCGCCCCCGTCGTCTACGCCGGCGACATCGCCGCCTCCGGAACCGACCCGGCGAACGCGGCGCTGTGCCTGCTCGGCTCGCTCGACGCCGCGCAGGCCGACGGCAAGATCGTCGTGTGCGATCGCGGACAGAACGCCCGCATCGAGAAGTCGCAAGCCGTGAAAGACGCGGGCGGCGTGGGCATGATCCTCGTCAACGTCACACCGGCCTCGGTCGACAACGACTTTCACTCGGTGCCCACCGTCCACATCGACGCGCGCTACCGCGACGACCTGCTCGCCTACGTGCAGGGGACCCCGGATGCCACGGCCACCCTCGTGGGCGAGAACATCACGGGCGAAGAGACCCCGACGCCGCAGGTGGCCGGATTCTCGAGCCGCGGACCGATGCTCGCCGACGGCAGCGACGTGCTGAAGCCCGACGTCTCGGCTCCCGGTGTGGCGATCCTCGCCGCCGCCGCGAACGCCGAGGGCGCAGCTCCGACGTTCGAGTTCCTCTCGGGGACCTCGATGTCGTCGCCGCACGTCGCCGGTCTCGCCGCGCGC
>NZ_CAKKMM010000066.1:0-14262 GCF_918698205.1 Microbacterium sp. Bi128
GTACCCCGACGGGACCGCGGACGAGGCGCTCACCTACTACCAGCGCAAGTTCGCCGATCTGGCGGGCGAGGTCACGCTCCTCGAGGTGCGCCACCGCCGTGGGGGCGCGTCCGCGTCCGACTTGCGGTCCACGGCCGCGACGGTGCGCGACAAGGTCGACGGAGCCGCCGCCGTCGGCGACCTCGCCGCTCTGCTGGAGCGCCTGGACGCGCTGACCGCCGAGCTGGCCGAGGCGACCGAGACCGAGGCTGCCGCGGCCAAGGAGGCCGTCGAGGATGCCGTGCGCGCACGCACCGAGATCGTCGAGCAGGCCGAGGCCCTCGCCGCCCGCGACCCCCAGACGGTCCAGTGGAAGCAGATGACGGCCGACATGTCGGCGCTCTTCGACAGCTGGCAGGCCCACCAGCAGAACGGCCCCCGGCTGCCCAAGTCGACCGCTCAGACGCTGTGGCGCCGTTTCCGCGACGCTCGCGCCACGGTCGACCGTCACCGCCGCGAGTTCTTCTCGGCACTCGACGAGACGCACAAGGCCGCCCGCGACATCAAGACGCGCCTGGTCGAGCGGGCCGAGGCTCTCGCTCCGCGTGGCGAGGATGGCATCCCGGCTTACCGCGATCTTCTCGACGAGTGGAAGGCCTCGGGCCGTGCCGGCCGCAAGGTCGACGACGCGCTCTGGGCCCGGTTCAAGGCCGCCGGAGACGCGCTGTACGGTGCGCGCATCGACCGCGAGACCGCTGACGCCGAAGCGTCCAAAGAGAAGATCGAGCAGAAGCGCGCGCTCCTCGACGAGGCGGCTCCGATCGTCGACGAGAAGAACCTGGCGACGGCGCGTCAGAAGCTCACCGCGATCCAGCGCCAGTGGGACGAGATCGGGCGCATCTTCCCCCGCGACAAGGAGCGCGTCCTCGACGACGAGCTCCGCAAGATCGAGCAGAGCGTCCGCACCCGCGAAGACGCCGAGTGGAAGCGCAACGATCCCGAGCAGAAGGCGCGTGCCAACGACATGACGCGTCAGCTCACCGACGCGATCGACAAGCTCGAGGCCGAGCTCGCCGCGGCCGAGGCCAAGGGCGACAAGCGCGCCGCCGCGCAGGCGGCCGAAGCACTCGAAGCGCGTCGCACCTGGCTGCGCGCGCTCGGGGGCTGAGCGTTCTCCACAGTTTGGCGCCCCGCGGCGCCGCAGGAGAGGCCGTCCCGTCACACTGACGGGATGGCCTCTCCTTTTCTGTATTTCCCCGGAGAACGACTCTCGCTGCCGGAGTTGACCGCCGCGTGTCTCGACGGTCTGCTGATCCCGATCGGCGAGGGATTCATGCCGGCCGATGCCGTAGAGACGCCCTGGATGCGGGCACGGAGCCTGGCCCCGCTCCTCGGCGACCGGTGGGCCGCCGTGCGTTCGACCGCGGCCTGGGTGCACGGCGGCCTCGCCGTCGAGCCGTCCCGCCATCGTGTGCAGCGGGCGAGTGCTGAGCGGGCGCGTCCGCTCCGCGGCGGCAGAGTGCTCGTCCACGACGTGCGGATCGCTCCGGACGACGTGATGACGATCGCCGGTGTCCGCGTCGCCCGCCCCGAGCGGACATTGGTCGATCTCGCCCGCTCGCAGGATGCCGACGATCGCGGGATCGCGCGACGATGGGCCGGCACCGCCCCCGACGTCGCCGAAGGCGCGCGGGCGTGGCTCGCGCGGCATCCGCGCTTCCCCTACGGGAAGCGGGCCGACGATCTGCTCGCGGCGGTCAGGACGAAGTGACCCGGTACACGTCGTACACGGCGTCGATGCGGCGCACCGCATTGAGCACGCGGTCGAGGTGCACGGTGTCGCCCATCTCGAACACGAACTTGCTCAGTGCGAGGCGATCGTTCGTCGTCGAGACGGTGGCCGAGAGGATGTTGACGTGGTGCTCGCTCAGGACGCGAGTGACGTCGCTCAGCAGCCCGGAACGGTCGAGGGCTTCGACCTGGATCTGCACGAGGAAGACGCTCTTGGTCGTCGGAGCCCACTCGACCTCGATGAGCCGCTCGGGGTCCTCTCGCAGTGACTTGACGTTCGTGCAGTCGCCGCGGTGCACCGAGACGCCGCTCCCGCGCGTGACGAAGCCGACGATCTCGTCACCGGGCACCGGCGTGCAGCACTTGGCGAGCTTGACGAGGATGTCGGGGGCGCCGCGCACGAGCACGCCGGAATCGCCGCCGCGCGGGGCGCGGCTGCGTCCGACCTGCGGCAGGTCGATCGGTCCCGTCGAGGTGTCGTCGGCGCTGACGAGTGCGGTGACCTTCTCGATGACCGACTGGGTCGAGACGTGTCCCTCGCCGACCGCGGCGTACAGGGCCGCGACGTCTTCGTAGTGGAAGTGCCGGGCGACCTCGGCGAAGGAGTCCTGGTTCATCAGGCGCTGCAGCGGCAGGTTCTGCCGCCGCATGGCGCGGGCGATGGAGTCCTTGCCCTGCTCGATGGCCTCTTCGCGGCGCTCCTTGGTGAACCACCCGCGGATCTTGTTCCGCGCGCGGGTGCTCTTGACGAAGCCGAGCCAATCCTGGCTGGGGCCGGCGTCGGGGTTCTTCGACGTGAAGACCTCGACGACGTCGCCCGACTGCAGTTCGGTCTCCAGCGGCACGAGGCGCCCGTTGACCTTGGCGCCCATCGTGCGGTGCCCGATCTCGGTGTGCACGGCGTACGCGAAGTCCACGGGAGTCGCGCCCTTCGGGAGCCCGATCACGCGTCCCTTCGGCGTGAAGACGTAGACCTCTTTCGCGCCGATCTCGAAGCGCAGCGAATCGAGGAACTCCCCCGGGTCCGCGGTCTCGGCCTGCCAGTCGGAGATGCGGGCGATCCAGGCCATGTCGGTGTCGGAGGCCTTGGCATCCGTCTTTCCCCCGGCCATGCGCTCTTTGTACTTCCAGTGCGCCGCGACGCCGAACTCCGCCTGCTGGTGCATCTCGTGCGTACGGATCTGGATCTCGACCGTGCGACCGCTCGGACCGATGACCGTCGTGTGGAGCGACTGGTAGAGGTTGAACTTCGGAGTGGCGATGTAGTCCTTGAACCGGCCGGGCAGGGGCGTCCAGCGCGCGTGGATCGCACCGAGGACGGCGTAGCAGTCGCGCACCGTGCCCACGAGGATCCGGATGCCGATGAGGTCGTAGATGTCGTCGAACTCGCGGCCGCGCACGACCATCTTCTGGTACACCGAGTACAGCTGCTTCGGGCGGCCCATGACGCGGCCGCGCACGCGGAGCTCGCGCAGGTCGGCGTCGATGTTGTCGATGACGGTCTGGACGTACTGCTCGCGCTGGGGGGTGCGCTGGCGCACCAGGCTCTCGATCTCGGCGTAGAGCTTGGGGTGCAACACGGCGAACGAGAGGTCTTCGAGCTCGCTCTTGATGGCCTGGATGCCGAGCCGGTGCGCCAGCGGCGCATAGATCTCGAGCGTCTCGGTCGCCTTCTTGGCAGCCTTGTGCGGCGGGACGAAGCCCCACGTGCGCGCGTTGTGGAGGCGATCGGCGAGCTTGATGAGCAGCACCCGGATGTCGCGCGACATCGCGACGATCATCTTTCGGACCGTCTCGGCCTGGGCGCTTTCGCCGTACTTGACCTTGTCGAGCTTGGTCACGCCGTCGACGAGCATCGCGACCTCGTCGCCGAAGTCGGCCGCGAGCTCGTCGAGCGGGTAACCCGTGTCTTCGACGGTGTCGTGCAGCAGAGCCGCGGCGATGGCCTTGGGGCCGAGCCCCAGCTCGGCGAGGATCTGCGCGACGGCGAGCGGGTGCGTGATGTACGGCTCGCCACTCTGCCGCTTCTGGCCGTCGTGGGCCTTGTCGGCGACGGCGTAGGCGCGCTCGATGATGCCGAGGTCGCCCTTGGGGTGGTGCGTGCGAACGGTGCGCAGCAGCTTGTCGACGTCGTCGCGACGGGCGGCACGCGAGAAGATGCGCGGAACGAGACGTCGCAGCGAGGACGGCGGTGGCGCGGGGGACGTGGTCTCGGTCACAGGTCCCCTCCCCCGGGTTCGGCGGTCAGCCTTCCCATCCTACGTCGGGCGGGACCGGTGCCCGCCGTCAGGCGGGCACACCGGCCTTCGCGCGAGCGGCGAGCACGCGGGCGTCGCGCTCCTTGATCGGGGTCTCCCGCTCGCGCAGCAGGGCGTACAGCGGAACGGCCACGAACAGCGTCGAGTAGGCCGCCACGATCGTGCCGACGAAGATCGACAGCGAGATGTCGCTCAGGGTCCGCGCACCCAGGGGCACACCGATGAAGAGGATCGCGCCGACCGGGAGAATCGCCACCACCGTGGTGTTGATCGAGCGGATGAGCGTCTGGTTCGCGGCGAGGTTGACGGACTCGGCGAACGTTCGTCCCGAGATCTCACCGTCCTCCCGCGTATTCTCCCTCACCTTGTCGAACACGACCGTGGTGTCGTACAGCGCGTACGAGAGGATCGTCAGGAAGCCGATGACCGCGGCGGGCGAGATCTCGAACCCGAACAGCGCGTAGACGCCGATCGTGATGACGAGCACGTCCACCAGGCCGATGATCGCGGCGACCGACATCTTCCACGTCCGGAAATACAGGGCGAGGATCACGAAGGTCAGGGCGAGGAAGATGCCCAGGCCCCACAGCGACTGCCGGGTGACGTCTTCACCCCACGTGGGTCCGATGAACGAGTTCGTGATCTCACTCGAGGGAACCCCGTAGCCTTCGGCAAGGGCGGTCGAGACGCTCTGCGTCTGCTGGTCGTCGAGCTGGTCGGTCTGCACCCGTACGGCCTGGTCGCTGATCGTGGTCACGCGGGTCGCGGCATCCGGGACGACGGATGCCACGGCCTCGGTCGCGATGGCCTGGTCGAACGACGCGGGGTTGGAGACGGTGAACTGCGATCCGCCGGTGAACTCGATCGAGAACGCCACGGGACGGAACAGGGGCACCAGCGCCGCGCCGATCACGAGGACCGCGGCGATGATGAACCACAGGCGCCGGCGCTGGACGAACGGGAAAGAGGTCTTGCCCGAGTAGAGGTCGTTACCGAGCTGCGTCATGGAGCGCATCAGTCGTCTCCCTCCTTCGTGGGGCGGGTATTGCCCTGGGCTGCGGCGAGTTCGGCGCGCTTGCGTTCCGCGATCGTCTGCCGACGCTGAGCCTCGCCGCGCGAGCGGTTGGCGCGACCCGAGACGGCAGCCGCAGCCGGGGCGCGGAACTGCGCGCGACCGCGATAGACCGCGCCGAGTGCCGCGGGGTCCATGCCCGACAGCGGGTGGCCGTTGCCGAAGAAGCGCGTGCGCGCCAGCAACTGCATCACGGGGTGGGTGAAGAGGATGAAGATCAGGATGTCTATAGCCGTGGTCAGGCCCAGCGTGAACGCGAAGCCCTTCACGGTGGCATCCGCGAGGATGTACAGCACGACCGCGGCGAGGATGTTGATCGACTTCGAGATGTAGATGGTGCGCTTGGCGCGTGCCCAGCCGTCTTCGACCGCGGCGGTGATCGACTTGCCATCGCGCAACTCGTCGCGGATGCGTTCGAAGTAGACGATGAACGAGTCGGCGGTGAATCCGATCGTGACGATCAGGCCCGCGACGCCGGCGAGCGACAGGCGGAAGCCCATGCGCCAGGCGAGGATGCAGAGCGTGACGTACGTCAGGACCGCCATGACCGCCAGCGAGGCGATGATCACGGTTCCCAAGGCTCGGTACACGATGAGCGAGTAGATCGCGACGAGACCGAGACCGATGAGGCCCGCGATGAAGCCGACCTGGAGCTGCTGCGAACCGAGCGTCGCCGAGACGGTATCGGAGCTGACGACCTGGAAGCTCAGCGGCAGTGCGCCGTACTTGAGCTGGTCGGCCAGCGCCTTCGACGACTCTTGGGTGAAGTTACCCGTGATGCTCGGGCGCCCGTCGAGGATGATGCCGTTCATCGACGGGGCCGAAAGGACGGAACCGTCGAGCACGAACGCGAACTGGTTCAGCGGCGCCTGGGCGCCGTAGAGGCGCTGGCTGATCTCGCCGAACTTCTGCGTGCCCTGGTCGTTGAAGACGAGGTTGACCGCCCAGCGGCCGGTGTTCTGCTCCTGGCCGTTCGTGGCGTCCGAGATGTCGGTTCCGGCGAGCACCACGGGCCCGAGGATGTACTTCTGCCCATCGTTCAGGCCGCACGTGATCAGCGGCTGGTCCGCGGGCGCCTGTGCGGGGTTGACGGCGGGGTTCGCGCAGTCGTACGCGAGGAACTGGGCTTGCAGTGCCGGGGTGATGTACGCCGGGTCGCTCGCGTTGGTGGGCGAGGCCGTGGGCGTCGACGGGAGGTTCGGGTCGGGCGTCGGGTACGGAGTGGCGTTGCCGTCCTCGCCGACGAACGACGTCGCCGGTGATCCCGAGAACAGCACCGGTCGCAGCTGCAGCTGCGCGGAGCTCTGGATCCGCTGGCGCGTGGCCTCGTCTGCCTGCCCCGGGATCTGCACGACGATGTTGCGGCCGCCCTCGGTGGCCACGTCGGCCTCGCCGACGCCGGAGGCGTCCACGCGCTGGCGGATGATCGAGACGGCCTGCTGCAGCTGCTCGGCGTCCGGCTCGGCTCCGTCCGTCGTCTGCGCGGCGAGGATGATCTGGGTTCCGCCCTGGAGGTCGAGGGCGAGGTCGGGGGTCCAGGAGCTGGCCTGGAAGGCATACACGCCCAGCGCGTTGATGCCGAACAGCACGCCGGTGATGGCGAGCAGTCCGGTCAGTACGCGCCAGGCGTGGCGGACGGGAGTCGAGGGCGCCACGGAGTCGGCTTTCTGTGCGGCGGTGAACGGAAGGGGCGGAGGCGCGTCAGGCCTGGGGGCGGTCCTTGTCGTCGCGCTCGGTCTCGGTGGCCTGGCGCGCGCGGTGGTCGTCGCTGATCGAGGTGATGTCGCCGTCGGCGACACCGGCGACGTACTCGGCCTCGGACTCCTCGGCCTCGATGAAGTCGTCTTCGGTGACGAAGCCCTGCGCCGGGTTCACGATGCGCAGCACGGCTTGGCTGTGGACCTTGATGACGACGCCCGGCGCGATCTCCACGTGAGCGGGCTTGTCGAGGTCTTCACCGTCGTACTCGACGATCGTTCCGTACAGGCCGCCCTGCAGCAGCACCTCGGAGCCCGGAACGGTCTGGCGCGCCTTCTCTTCCTGCTCCAGCTTCTGCTTCTGCATGCGGCGACGCGAGCTCCAGAACATGAAGACCAGGAGACCGATCAGCAGGATGATCAGGCCGTAGTTGGCGAAGAAGTTCGCGAAGTCCATGGAGGCGGTGCACCTTTCGATTCCGGCGCGCCGTGCGGCACTGCCAAAGGGGGTCGGGGAATCCCTCGCCGAGTATAGGTCATCCCCCTTGGCTGAACCGGAGCAGCCCGTCGGGGTGGGGGACGTCGAGATGTTCGTACGCCTCGGGGGTGGCCACACGACCGCGCGGTGTCCGGCCCATGAATCCGATGCGAACAAGATACGGCTCCACCACCGACTCGATGGTCTCGGGCTCCTCGCCGACGGCGACGGCGAGGGTGCTGAGTCCCACCGGACCGCCGCGGAATCGCCGGACGAGCGCGTCCAGCACCGCCCGGTCGAGGCGGTCGAGGCCGATGGCATCCACGTCGTACAGGTCGAGGGCAGCGTCGACGGTGCGGACGTCGGCGTCGCCGGCATCCGTCCCGGTGGAGGGGCCGTGCACGACGAGGTAGTCGCGTACGCGGCGGAGCAGACGATTGGCGATGCGCGGGGTGCCGCGCGAGCGCCGCGCGATCTCGGAGCGAGCGGTTCCGGGTAGACCCACGTCGAGCATGGATGCCGACCGCGAGACGACCCGTTCGAGTTCTTCGGGCTCGTAGTACTCCAGGTGCGCGGTGAAGCCGAAGCGGTCGCGCAGCGGGTTCGGGAGGAGCCCCGCGCGCGTCGTGGCGCCCACGAGGGTGAAGGGCGAGAGATCGAGCGGGATGCTCGTCGCGCCCGCGCCCTTGCCGACCATGATGTCGATGCGGAAGTCCTCCATCGCGAGGTACAGCATCTCTTCGGCCGAACGGGCCATGCGGTGGATCTCGTCGATGAAGAGCACCTCGCCCGGCGTGAGCGAGGACAGCAGCGCGGCAAGGTCGCCGGCGTGCTGGATCGCGGGGCCGCTGGACAAGCGCAACGGTCGGCCGCTCTCGTAGGCGACGATCATCGCGAGGGTCGTCTTGCCGAGTCCGGGCGGGCCGGACAGCAGGATGTGGTCGGGCGAGCGCTGCTGGATGCGGGCGGCATCGAGGAGCAGCTGGAGCTGGCCGCGCACCTTCTGCTGGCCGACGAACTCGCTCAGCGATGTCGGGCGGAGGGCGCCCTCGATCGCCAGTTCGGTCTCGTCGTCGGGCGTGCCCGCGTCGCGCACGACGTCAGCCACCGATGGGCTCCTTGCGCGCGGGGCCGAGCAGCGCGAGCGTGAGGCGCAGCAGCGCCTGCACCGAGGCGCGGTCGGCGTCGGCGGCGTCTTCGGCGACGGATGCCACGGCCTCGGCGGCGGTGCGTTCGCTCCAGCCGAGTCCGATCAGGGCCTGCGTGACCTGGAGGGGCACCTGTCCGTGCGGTGCGACGGCCGCCGGTGTCTGCGTCGGCACGACGGCGAGCTTCCCGGCGAGCTGGACGACGATGAGCTTCGCGGTCTTGGGGCCGATGCCCGAGACGCGCTTGAACGGCGCGTCGTCGTCATCCGTGACGGCCTGGGCGATCTGCGGGACCGTGAGCGAGGACAGGACGCCCATCGCCGACTTGGGGCCGACGCCGGTGACGCCGATGAGCTGCGTGAAGACGGTCAGCTCTTCACGGGTCTCGAAACCGAAGAGCGACAGGGCGTCTTCGCGCACGACGAGATGCGTGTGCAGGTGCACCTGCGCGCCGACGTGGGTGGTGCGGGCGACCTGCGGGGTGACGGCCACCGAGAGCCCGACTCCCCCGACGACCACGACGAGCGCATCGTCGCCGACGTGCGCGGCGACACCCTGCAGCGAAGAGATCATGTCCCGAGCCTACGCGCCGGTTCGGACCTTTGTTCGAGCGACACGCGTCGCCGGCGACGTCTGGCGCTTCTCGGCATCCCGCCACGCTTTCTGAGCGGGGGTCAGAGCCCCCCCGGTGGTGGCGGTCGCGGCTCCCCCGCGCCAGGCGTGGCAGAGCGCCAGTGCCAGGGCGTCGGCGGCGTCGGCGGGTTGCGGCAGCGCGTCCAGCCGCAGCACCCGGGCGACCATCGTCTGCACCTGGAGCTTGTCGGCCGACCCGTAGCCGGTGATCGCGGCCTTGACCTCGCTCGGCGTGTGGGTGGCGGCCGGGATGCCGTGCTCCGCCGCGAGCAGCAGGGCGATGCCGCTCGCTTGCGCGGTGCCCATCACGGAGTGGCGGTTGTTCTGCGCGAAGACGCGCTCGACGGCGACGACCTGGGGGTCATGGGCGGCGAGGACGTCACGGATCCCCGCGGCGATCGTCGCCAGGCGACGTTCGATCGGATCGGTCACCGCGGAACGCACCACGCCGACGTGCACGAGCGTGGCCGAGCGGTCGGGGGCGACATCGACGACGCCGAGACCGCAACGCGTCAGGCCGGGGTCGACGCCGAGGACGCGCAGAGAACGAGACACGGCCCCCACGCTAAGCGCCGGGGCCGTGCGAGAGGGCAGGGCGCGCCCTTACTCGTCGTTCTCGAGCTCGGCCTGCACCTCGGGGGTGAGGTCGAAGTTGGTGTAGACGTTCTGCACGTCGTCGCTGTCTTCGAGCGCGTCGATGAGGCGGAACACCTTGCGAGCGGTGTCGGCGTCGACCTCGACCTTCAGCGAGGGGACGAACTCGACGTCGGCGGAGTCGTACTCGATCCCGGCTTCCTGGAGCGCGGAACGGACGGTCACGAGGTCGCTCGCCTCGGTGATGACGCCGAAGCCCTCGCCGTGCGGCTCGACCTCTTCGGCGCCGGCCTCGAGGACGGCCAGCATGACGTCGTCTTCGGTCGTGCCCTCGGAGGGAACGACGATGACGCCCTTGCGGCTGAAGTTGTAGGCCACGCTGCCGGGGTCGGCGAGGGTGCCGCCGTTACGGCTGAGTGCGGTGCGCACCTCGGCTGCGGCGCGGTTCTTGTTGTCGGTCAGACACTCGATGAGGAAGGCCACACCGTTGGGGCCGTAGCCCTCGTACATGATCGACGAGTACTCGACGGCCTCGCCGCCGATCCCGGCGCCGCGCTTGATGGCGCGGTCGATGTTGTCTTTGGGGACCGAGGTCTTCTTGGCCTTGAGCACCGCGTCGAAGAGCGTCGGGTTGCCCTGGAGGTCCGCTCCACCGAGCTTGGCGGCGACCTCGATGTTCTTGATGAGCTTGGCCCACGACTTGGCGCGGCGGGCGTCGACGACCGCCTTCTTGTGCTTGGTCGTGGCCCATTTGGAGTGTCCGGACATGGGTTCCAGTCTAGAACGAGGGCGCCGACACCCCGGTGCGCATGTGGACGCGTTCCAGGAACCGCGCGTGGAAGCGCGTTTCGCCCGTGGATTCGGGGTGGAACGCCAGGCCGAGGAGGTTCCCCTGCTCGACCGCGACGATGCGTCCGTCGGGCAGGGTGGCGAGCGGGGTGGCATCCGGACCCGCGTCGGTGACCACGGGCGCGCGGATGAACACGGCGTGCACCGGCGGATCGCCCAGCACCGGCACGGCGAGGTCGGTCTCGAACGACTGCGTCTGGGAGCCGAAGGCGTTGCGCTGCACGCGCACGTCCAGGCCGCCGAGTGTCCGCTGACCCTCGATCGCGCCGTCCAGGCGATCGGCGAGCAGGATCAGTCCGGCGCAGGTGCCAAGCACCGGGAGTCCGTCGGCGATCGCCGCACGCAGCGGGTCGAACAGGCCGAAGGCGCGCGCGAGCTTGTCGATGACGCTCGACTCGCCGCCGGGCAGCACGAGGCCGTCGACGTCGGCGAGCTCGGACGCGCGCCGGACGGGCCGGGCGTCGGCGCCCAGGCCCGCGAGCACGCGGAGGTGCTCGCGGACGTCGCCCTGGAGGGCGAGGACGCCGACGCGGGGGGTGTTACCAGCCACGCTCGGCCAGGCGGTGCGGGGCGGGAAGGTCGGCGACGTTGATGCCCACCATCGCCTCGCCGAGTCCGCGCGAGGCCTCGGCCACGATCTTGGGGTCGTCGTGGAACGTCGTCGCCTTCACGATCGCGGCGGCGCGCTGCGCGGGGTTGCCGGACTTGAAGATGCCCGAGCCGACGAACACGCCGTCCGCGCCCAGCTGCATCATCATCGCGGCGTCGGCCGGGGTGGCCACTCCCCCGGCGGTGAAGAGCACGACGGGGAGGGTCCCGGTCTCCGCGATCTCGGCGACGAGCTCGTAGGGGGCCTGCAGCTCTTTGGCGGCGACGTACAGCTCGTCCTTGGTCTTGGACCGCAGGGCGTTGATCTCGCCGCGGATCGTGCGGATGTGCTTGGTCGCCTCGGAGACGTCTCCGGTGCCGGCCTCGCCCTTGGAGCGGATCATCGCGGCGCCCTCGGTGATGCGGCGGAGTGCCTCGCCGAGGTTCGTCGCACCGCAGACGAAGGGCACGGTGAAGTTCCACTTGTCGATGTGGTTCACGTAGTCGGCGGGCGAGAGCACCTCGGACTCGTCGATGTAGTCGACGCCCAGCTCCTGCAGGATCTGCGCCTCGACGAAGTGTCCGATGCGGGCCTTGGCCATGACGGGGATCGAGACGGATGCCACGATGTCGTCGATCAGGTCGGGGTCGCTCATGCGCGCGACGCCGCCCTGGGCGCGGATGTCGGCGGGCACGCGCTCGAGCGCCATGACGGCGACGGCGCCGGCGTCCTCGGCGATCTTCGCCTGGTCGGCGGTGACGACGTCCATGATGACGCCGCCCTTGAGCATCTCGGCGAGTCCGCGCTTGACGCGGGAGGTTCCGGTGTCGGTCATTGTCGATTCCCTTCGCGCTTCGGGCGCGCTCTGTTTGGCTTAGGCCAAAAGGTAGCACGTCGCGGGACATATGCTGGAGATGGCGAGAGGGGGCCCATGTCCGTCAATATCACCGGTCGCTCGGCATCCGAGATCTCGGCCGATCTGCGCGAGCGGATCGAGCGCGGGCACCTCCAGTCGGGCGACGCGCTGCCGTCGGTACGCGCCCTCGCCGCCGAGCTCGGCGTCAACCGCAACACCGTGGTCGCCGCGTATCGGATGCTCGCCCAGGCGGGCCTCGTCGTCGCCCGCGGCCGCGGCGGAACGCGCGTCGCTGGGCAGGCGCCGGTCGCGCAGGAGGGCTACGCGGCGGGGACCGTGCTCCGCGACGTCGGCACCGGCAACCCCGATCCCGCGCTGATTCCCGACCCCGCAGCCGCGCTCGCCCGCTCCGGCCGCCCGGTCCTGTACGGCGAGCCCGTCGTCGACCCGGGCCTGGAGGCGTGGGCGCGCGAATGGATGGCCGAGGGCCTCCCCGCTCCCACCCCGCGCATCACCGTCACCAGCGGCGCGAGCGATGCGATCGAGCGTCTGCTCGCGCAGGCTCTGCAGCGCGACGACGCCGTCGCCCTCGAAGACCCCTGTTTCCTCTCGGCGCTGCACACCGTCCGGCAGGGCGGCTATCGCGCCGTGCCGGTGGCGGTGGATGCCGAGGGCATGACGGTCGAGGGACTCCGCGCCGCTTTGGCCGACGGCGTCCGCGCCGTGATCTGCACTCCGCGGGCGCACAACCCCACCGGGGCGAGCCTGACCGAGACGCGGGCCGCCGAGCTCCGGGCCGTCCTCGCGGACCACCCGTACGTGCTCGTGATCGAGGACGACCACTTCTCCCTCCTCTCGCGCGCGCCGCTGCACTCGGTCATCGGCGAGACGCAGCAGCGATGGGCGCGCATCCGGTCGGTGTCGAAGTTCCTCGGACCCGACATGTGCCTCGCGGTCGTGGCATCCGATGACGAGACGGCCGACCGCCTCGCCCTGCGTCTCACCCCCGGCACCACCTGGGTCAGCCACATCCTGCAGCGGCTCACTCTCGCTCTCGTCACCGACCTGGAGGTGCGCGACGGGATCGAACGGGCTGCCACGCACTACGCGGATCGCAACGCGGCGTTCGCCGCCCTCTTGGCCGCACGCGGGCTCCCGCTCACCGTCGGCGACGGCCTCAACCTCTGGGTGCCGCTGCCGGCTCCGGCAGCGCGGGTGCGCGAAGAGCTCATGCGCCGAGGCTGGCTCGTCCGCGACGGCGACCACTTCTTCCTGTCCCCCGATGCCGCCGGCGACTACCTGCGCCTGACCGTGCACGGGCTCACCGACGTCGAGGCCGCGGCCCTCGCCGACGACCTCGCGACGGCCGTGGCCGCGCTCCGACCGCCGACGCGAAGTGGGAGGATCGAGGGATGAAGGTCCTCTCGATCCAGTCCGCCGTCGCCTACGGGCACGTCGGAAACTCGGCCGCCGTCTTCCCGCTGCAGCGCATCGGCGTCGAAGTGCTGCCGGTGTACACGGTGAACTTCTCGAACCACACCGGATACGGCGCCTGGCGCGGGCCGCTCATCTCGCCCGCCGACGTCGCCGACGTGATCACCGGCATCGAGGAGCGCGGGGTCTTCGGAGAGATCGACGTCGTGCTCTCGGGCTACCAGGGCGGCGAGGGCATCGCCGACGTCATCATCGACGCCGTCGCCCGGGTGAAGAAGGCGAACCCGGATGCCGTGTACGCGTGCGATCCGGTCATGGGCAACGCCAAGTCCGGGTGCTTCGTCGCCCCCGCCATCCCCGAGTTGCTGCGCGAACGTGTCGTGCCCGTCGCCGACATCCTCACGCCGAACCAGTTCGAGCTCGGCTTCCTGACCGGAACCGAGCCGGGCAGCATCGACTCGACCCTCGAGTCCGCCGACCTCGTCCGCGCGCGCGGCCCCCGGACGGTGCTCGTCACGAGCGTCGAGCGCCCCGACCGCGAGCCCGACACGATCGAGATGATGGTCGTCGACGACGCCGGGGCGTGGATCGTCCAGACCCCGCTCATCCCGATGAAGGCCAACGGCTCGGGCGATGTCACGGCGGCGCTGTTCACCGCCCACTACCGTCGCAGCGGCGACGCGGCCGACGCGCTGGCGCGCACGGCATCCAGTGTCTTCGATCTGTTGTCGAACACCTACGAGTCCGGCTCGCGCGAACTCCGGCTCGTCGAGTCGCAAGAGGCGTACGCCCACCCGCGGCTCCAGTTCGCCGCCCGCCAGGTGCGCTGACCGCCTCAGGTGCGTGAGTCGCCACGAATTGTCGCCTGGCAGGGCCGCGAGGCG
>NZ_CAKKMM010000067.1:0-14229 GCF_918698205.1 Microbacterium sp. Bi128
GACTGGGGCCGGGACTACTACGCGGCCGTGTCGTTCAGCAACGTCCCGGACGGACGGCGGCTCATGATCGGCTGGATGAACAACTGGCAGTACGCCGCCTCAACGCCCTCGGACGGCTGGCGCAGCGCGATGTCCCTGGTCCGCGAGGTCAGGCTGGTGTGCCGCGGCGGCCGCCCGGTGCTGGTGCAGGAGGCGGTGGACCCGTTCCACACCCACGGTACCGAGGTGTTCGCGCTGGACCGGCAGCCGTTGGCGGACGGGGTGACCTGGCTTCCGGCCGGGGCCTGCGGTGATGTGCTGCGCATCGATGCGGACTTCGAGCCCGGCACCGCCGGCAGGGTGGGTCTGGTGCTCCGGGCCGGCAGCGAATCGGGCGGGGAATCCGGCTCCAGGTCCGGGCCCGGAGCCGGAGCCGGAGCGCGCACTGTCCTGGCCTACGACTGCCGCACGGCGGAGCTCAGCCTGGACCGGACCGAATCCGGCAACGTGGGGTTCCACGAGTCGTTCCCGTCGGTGGAGCGCGTTGCCGTGTCCTTGGAGGACGGCCGGCTAAGGCTCCGGGTCTTCCTGGACCGCTGCTCGGTCGAGGTCTTCGCGCAGGACGGCCTGGCCACCATCACCGATCTGGTCTTTCCCGCGAACTCCGGCACCGCCGTCGGGCTGCTGGCCGAAGGCGAGGGCGGCACCTTGGCAGGCCTCGCCGTCCTCGCCTGAGCGGCTGAAAGGGCCCAAAGCCAGCGACGGCGGGGGGGGAGACACGTGTCGAAACGAAGCCGGTCCGCCGGACCGCTGCCGGCCATCTGCCGTTCACCTGCCCGTATCGGGGATTAATTACCGGGAAGTAACGTTGCGATCTCTTGTTGAGATCCAACCTTTGAGAGGCTCCCGAATGAGCACGACTCACACCCGAGGCATCCTCACGGCCGCCGCAGCAATCGTCCTGGCCGCGTCCGCAATCAGCATCACCGCGGCCGCCCAGGCCGCAGACAATCCCACCGGCGCCGGCAACCACGGTGACAGGAACACGGCCCTGGCCGACGCCTTCAACGGCGTTGACCGGAACACGAACTGGCAGCAGACGTCGAAGCTGAAGCTGAATTTCCCGACGTACCACACGGAGGGAATCGCCTACAGCCAGGACCACATCTTCCTCTCGGTCGTTCAGATCATCGAACCGACCGTGAAGTTCCCGACCCCGCAAAACGGCTTCGACCGCACCCCCGGCAAGGGCGTCGGCCACCTGTTCGTCATGGACAAGTCCGGCGCCCTGCAAAAGGACATCGTCCTGGGAGAGGGCGACATGTACCACCCCGGCGGCATCGACTTCGACGCGACCCAGGCCGACGTCTATTACTTCGCCCCGCAGAAGAACCTCGGCTCGGACGGCGGACTCTGGTACGCCGCCGTGTCGCCCGCCGCGATCGAGCGGATCGAGCGGATCGCGGCATCCGGGCGCTACATCCCCGAGTTCCTGAGCCTGAAGAACGCCGTCGACAACTCGCGGCTGCAGCAGACCCTCAACACTCCCGCCCTCGCGACCCTTCTGCTGCTCGACGAGCAGTTGGGCTGGATCCTCGACAACGGCGGCTTGTCCTGGGCCGGCGCCCGCACGGCGGAGTCCTCGTCCGCGCTGTACGAGTGGGCGGAGGCCAGCTCCGTCGCGACACCGTTCGTCGCTGACCCCGTCGACCGCTCGCCGGTCGTCGTCACGATCGACTTCGACGAGTCCGTCGACGCGTCCGCGGTGGCCAAGAGCCTGCGCGCGAACGGCATCGTCGACACCGAGCCCTATCGAAAGCTGGGGCGCAACCAGCTCCGTATCGCGACCTTCGTCTCGATCGACCCGGACGACGTGCGTCGGCTCATCGGGGCGATCGACTACACGATCGAGCACCTGCCCCGCGGCTGAGTCCCGTCGCGCACAGGAAGCCGTCTCGCACCGCGAGGCGGCTTCCGTCGTCGGGGCCGGCGACACGTCCACCGCGCGCCGCCCCGACGCGCGTCAGTAGCTGCGTTCGCGCTCGTCGTCGTCCGGGCTGTCGGAATCGTCGTCGTCGGAATCCTCATCGTCGGAGTCGTCGTCGGAGTCGTCGTCCGAGTCGTCATCGTCCGAGTCGTCGGAATCTTCGTCGTCGGAGTCGTCGGCAGTCTCGTCCAACTCATCGATGTCGACGCCGTCGAGGTCGCCCGCGTGCAACCGCGCCTGGGGCTCCTCGTCATCGTCGTCGTCGTCGGAGTCGTCCGAATCGTCGTCGTCGTCCGCGTCGTCGTCATCGGAGTCGTCGAGGTCGTCGTCATCCGCGTCGTCGTCCGCGACGGCTGCTGCCGCCTGCGCGGCCTGATATTCGGCGAGACGGGTCGCCCACGGTACCCAGTCCGGAGCGAGCAGCGCGCCCTCACCGGGCAGGAGCTCGGCCTCGAGCACCGTCGGCTCGGAATCGTCGACCACAGCGACGCTCACGGTCCAGTACCACCCCGGGTAGCCGGCGAGGCGTGTGTGGAATCGCAGGGAGACGGCCCCGCCCTCTTCGACGGTGTATCCGGCGGCCGGGCCGATGGTATCGGCCGGGGTGATCTCACGGAGAGCCGCCAGCGCCAGGTCGTGCGCGTCGAGCAGGCGCTCGTCGGCGGCGGGCTCAGGCTTCGAAGTCATCGGCGACCTTACGCAGGACCGCGGCGATCTTGTTCGCGTGAGCGCCACTCGGGTAACGGCCGCGACGCAGGTCGCCGCCGATGCCGTCGAGGAGCTTGACGAGGTCCTCGACGATGATCGCCATGTCGTCGGCGGGCTTGCGAGACCGCTTGGCCAAGCTCACAGGGGCATCGAGCACCCGCACCGAGAGCGCCTGGAGACCGCGCTTGCCGTCGGCCACACCGAACTCCAGACGGGTGCCGGCCTTGGGTCCGGGGGTCCCGGCGGGCAGGGCGGTGGCGTGCAGGAACACGTCCTGGCCGTCATCGGTGGTGATGAAGCCGAAGCCCTTCTCGTCGTCGTAGAACCTGACCTTGCCGGTGGGCATGGACACCTCGCTGAATGTGTGCGCGATCGCGCGGCGGAACGCGGGACCCGATCGGATCCCGGCCCCTCAGCCTACGCCACGCCCGCCAGGCAGTAGGCTGACGACGATGAGCACACGTACCCCCGATGGCGACGTCCCGATCCGTCGCGTCGACCGAATCCTGGCATTCATGTCGCTGGGTCTGCTCGTCCTGTCGATCGCCTGCTTCTTCGCCGTGATCATCGGCTCCACCGCCGGGGCCGACATGAGTTCGGGCGTCTGGCCCACCGTCGGCGTCCTGATCTACGTCGCACCTCCTGTGGCCTTCGCGTGCCTCGTGGCGGTGCTCATCATGAGCTTCGTGCGAAGGGCACGCGCGAACAAGGGACGCTGACGTGCCCGAGACCTCCGACCAACGTGCACTGGCGGTCTCGTTGAGCGCCTTCGGCGACGAAGATCTCGCGCAGCTCCTCGCTGATCGCCATGTAGCGGCATCCGCGACGTGGCGCGACATGTTCGACGCCGCCGACGCACTCCTGGATGCTGGCTCGGTGGCGCGCGCCCTGCCCAGGCTGGACCGTGCGGAAGCGGAGGCGCTCGTCGCCGCCGTCATCGACGGCACCCCCGCAGAGCACGACCCCCGGCGGGCGCTGCAGCAGCGGGCGCTCGTCGACGATTCCGGCGTCCCCTACGCCGCGGTCGCCTCGGCTGTGCGCGAGGCCGCACCCGAAGGTCTCGCCGACGTCCCTCCCGGACCGTCGGCTCGTGCGGCCTCGAACGACGACGCCGCAGCCGAGTCCGCCTTCACCCACAGCGCCGCGCTGGCCGATGTCCTGATGCTGACGCTGGACGCTCCCCTGGGCCGGATCGGCTCGGGATCCCTCGGCGCGAGCGAACGCCGACGCCTCGTCGATGCCGGAGCCGCAGGCTCGGCCGAAGAGGCCGACCTCCTCGTCGGGACGGCAGCCCGCGTGGGCCTGCTGGGCTCGAACGGCCGCGCGTGGCTCGTCACCGCCGCGGGGCGGGCATGGCTGCGTCTGCCGACCCTGGAGCGCTGGGCGAGCACCGCCCGCGCGCTGCGCGACGCACTCCCCCGGGCGTACCGAACGCCCACGGGCGGATGGATGCCGCCGACCACCTGGGCGGGGGCGACACCGTTCGATCCCGCCGGGCCCGAGCGGGCCGCACGGTGGATGCACCGGTTCCGCGCCTGGGGCCTGCTCGACGACGACGGCGCGGTCCCGCCGTGGGGCCGTGGACTCGCCGACGGCGGCGATGTCGACGTCTCGGCCCTGCGGGACCTGCTTCCGCCCGAAGTGGATCGCGTGTACCTGCAGAACGACCTCACCGCGATCGCCCCGGGCCCCCTGGCCCCGCACCTCGACGTGCGACTGCGCGGCATGGCGGCGCGCGAGTCGCGGGCGCAGGCGTCCAGCTACCGCTTCAGCGCGGCGACGATCGGTGCGGCCATCACGAGCGGCGAGACCGCCGAGAGTCTGCGGGACTTCCTGACCGCGATCTCCCTGACCGGCCTTCCCCAACCGCTGGCGTATGTCATCGAACGCACCTCTGCGGAGCATGGACGCGTGCGTGTCGCCGCCGACACGGCATCCGGTCTCACCACCGTCCAGACCGACGACGAGACGCTCCTTCGTGCGATGGAGGTCGACACCGGGCTGCGCTCGGTCGCCCTCGCCCGCTCGGGCGACGAACTGATCACGCACGTCGCGGCCGATGTGGTCTTCTGGGCTCTGAGTGACGCCCGGTACCCGGCCGTGGCGGTGGACGACGACGGGCGCCCGCGGGCGGTGGAGCGGGCGAAGATGGCCACGACCGCGACACCCGAAGATCCGGCTGACGTCTATGGCCCCCTGATCTCGCGTCTGCGGGCCGGCGGAGAGGATTCGGATGCCGCGTGGCTCGAGCGCGAACTCGACCAGGCGGTGCGCGCTCGCGCGATCGTCGACGTCACCGTGCGGCTCCCCGACGGATCGGCGCGGGTGTTCCGGCTCGAGGCGACCGGTCTGGGCGGCGGGAGGCTCCGGGGCCGCGATCGCGCCGCGGACGTCGAACGCACCCTGCCCCTGTCGCACATCGATGCAGTCAGCCCGGTCGTCTGAACGAGTCGCCCCACCGGCGACCTCGCACACGGGGCACGGGTAGAATCGAACGCTATGGCTGACGGTCCCCTCATCGTTCAGAGCGACCGCACGGTGCTCCTGGAAGTCGCGCACCCCGATGCGGAGACGGCGCGACACGAACTCGCGGTGTTCGCCGAGCTCGAGCGCGCCCCCGAGCACATCCACACGTATCGCATCACCCGATTGGGCCTGTGGAACGCGCGGGCGGCCGGACACGACGCCGATGCGATGTTGCAGACGCTCGACCGCTGGACGCGCTTCCCGGTGCCGGCCTCGGTGAGCACAGACATCCGCGAGACCGTGGGCCGCTACGGGCGCCTCGTCATCGAGCGCGACGCCGACGGCGCTCTCGTGTTGCGTTCGACCGATCCCGCCGTGCTCGGCGAGGTCTCGCGCAACAAGCGCATCGCTCCGCTGCTCATCGGCCACCCCACCCCCGACAGCTTCACCGTCGATGCGTGGGCCCGTGGGCACATCAAGCAGGAGCTGCTGAAGATCGGCTGGCCCGCCGAAGACCTCGCCGGGTACACGCCCGGCACGCCGCATCCGATCGACCTCGACGAGGACGGCTGGAAGCTGCGCCCCTATCAGCGACAGGCCGTCGAGTCCTTCTCGGAGGGCGGCTCCGGGGTCGTGGTGCTCCCGTGCGGCGCGGGCAAGACGCTCGTCGGCGCCGGAGCGATGGCCGAGACCCGCACGACCACGCTCATCCTCGTCACCAACACCGTCAGCGCCCGGCAGTGGCGCGACGAGCTGCTGCGTCGGACGAGCCTGACCTCCGAGGAGATCGGCGAGTACTCCGGTCAGTCCAAAGAGATCAAGCCGGTCACGATCGCGACGTACCAGATCCTCACCGCCAAGCGCGGCGGCAAGTACGCCCACCTCGCTCTGCTCGACGCGCTGGACTGGGGCCTGGTCCTGTACGACGAGGTGCACTTGCTGCCGGCACCGGTCTTCAAGCTCACCGCCGACCTGCAGGCCCGGCGCCGTCTGGGCCTCACCGCGACCCTCGTACGCGAGGACGGCCGCGAGGGCGACGTGTTCAGCCTCATCGGCCCCAAGCGGTTCGACGCGCCGTGGAAGGAGATCGAGGCGCAGGGCTTCATCTCCCCCGCGGCCTGCTACGAGGTGCGCATCGATCTTCCGGCCGACGAGCGTCTGGAGTACGCCGCCGCCGCCGACGAGGACCGCTATCGCCTCGCGGCGACCGCGCCCGCCAAGATCGACGTCGTCAAGCGACTCATCGACCGTCACCCCGGTGAGCGGGTGCTCGTGATCGGCCAGTACCTCGACCAGATCGACGAGCTCGCCGACGCCCTGGACGCGCCCAAGATCACCGGCTCGACCCCGGTCTCCGAGCGAGAAGAGCTGTTCCAGGCCTTCCGCGAGGGGGAGATCTCGCTGCTGGTGGTGTCGAAGGTCGCGAACTTCTCGGTGGACCTGCCCGAGGCATCCGTGGCCGTGCAGGTCTCGGGGTCGTTCGGCTCCCGTCAGGAAGAGGCCCAGCGCCTCGGCCGCCTCCTGCGCCCCAAGCAGTCCGGGCACACGGCGAGCTTCTACACGCTCATCGCCCGCGACACCGTCGACCAGGATTTCGCCCAGAACCGCCAGCGATTCCTGGCCGAACAGGGCTACGCCTACACGATCCTGGATGCCGACGGAATCGACGCCGCGGCCGCGTGAGCCATATCAGCGCGCGGCGTTTCTCGCGATATCCAGCGCTTCCATGAGTGAAGTCACGATAATGGGCGCATGACAGCACCGCGCATCCTCGTCGTGGACGACGAACCGAACATCCGCGACCTGCTCATCACGAGCCTGCGTTTCGCCGGATTCCAGGTCCGGGCCGTCGCCAACGGCGCCCAGACCATCTCCGCGGTTCTCGAGGAGGAACCCGACCTCATCGTGCTCGACGTGATGCTGCCCGACATGAACGGGTTCAGCGTCACGAAGCGCCTCCGCGGCGCCGGCTACACCGCCCCGATCCTCTTCCTCACCGCGAAGGACGAGACCGAGGACAAGATCATGGGCCTGAACGCCGGCGGCGACGATTACGTCACGAAGCCGTTCAGCCTCGACGAGATCGTCGCCCGCATCCAGGCGATCCTCCGCCGCACGATGCAGGCCGATGAGGAATCCGTCATCCGCACGGGCGAGCTGACGATGGACCAGGACACCCACGACGTCAGCGTCGGCGACGTCTCGATCGACCTCAGCCCGACCGAGTTCAAGCTGCTGCGCTACCTCATGCTCAACCCCAACCGCGTGCTCTCGAAGGCGCAGATCCTCGACCACGTGTGGGAGTACGACTTCAACGGCGACGCCGGCATCGTCGAGAGCTACATCTCCTACCTGCGCCGCAAGATCGATCCGCACTCCTCGGAGCCGCTCATCCAGACCAAGCGCGGCTTCGGCTACATGCTGAAGTCGGGCAAGACCGCCTGAGCGGGGCCCCATCCTGGAGAACTCCGACGACGCGCTGACCCACTGGTGGCGCCGGCTGAGCCTTCGCACGAAGGTGACCGGCGTCACGGTCACTCTCTTGGCCGTGGGGCTGTTCGCCGCGGGCATCGGGACCATGGTGTTCCTGCGCACCACGCTGATCAACAACCTCGATGAGCAGCTGGCGCAGCAGGCGGCCGGAAACATCGCGAACAGCATCTTCGTGACCAACGAGGTCGACGGCCAGGTGCGGTTCACAGAGGTCGACAACGCCCCGCAGATCGGTTCGATGGTCGTGGTGTACAGCCCGGACGGCCAGCGCGTGGCGTTCTTCAACGGCACGGCGATGAAGACGGTGCCGGAACTGCCCGAGACCTTCACCGTCGAGCAGACCTACAGCCAGGTCGATCGCCGTATCGAACTCCAGGACCCGGTCTCGGGTCAGCACTTCCTCGCGCGCGTGGGCCAGCTCGTCCTGCCCGGCTACAACGGCGTCTACACCCAGATGGTCATTCAACCGCTGGCTCCCACCGACCGCATCGTCGCCGCCTACCTCGGCATCTACGGCTTCGTCGCCCTGCTGATCCTCATCGCGAGCGCCCTGTTGACCCGCGCGCTGGTCACGCTGACCTTCCGCAGCCTCGGCCAGGTCGAGACGACGGCGATGGACATCGCGGCGGGCGATTTCAGTCAGCGTCTGACCGACATCGTGCCCGACACCGAGGTGGGCCGGTTGAAGGCGGCGATCAACGCGATGCTCGGGCGCATCGACGGTGCCCTCAACCAGCGGGATGCCACGGTGCGGCAGATGCGTCGATTCATCGGCGACGCGAGCCACGAGCTGCGCACGCCGCTGGTCACGATGCGCGGGTACGCCGAGCTGTACCGGATGGGAGCGATCCGCTCCGACGAGGACGTCGCCCAGGCGATGGAGCGCATCGAGAAGGAAGCCATCCGCATGGGCGCGCTGGTCGAGGACCTCCTCGCCCTCGCGCGCCTGGACGAGCGACGGGACGTGGCGATCACGACGCTCGATCTGCGCCCGATCGCTCGCGACGCCGCCCTCGATCTGCGGGCGACGTCTCCGCACAGAGAGGTCACGGTCGACGACACCACGAGCCGCGACGAGGTCGTGTTGCCGGTGATGACGCTGGAGCCGGCGCACGAGGCCGAGAGCGACGGGACGGGGTCCTCGGTCAAGCGCCGCACGGCCCCCACGACGTCCGCGATGGCGATCGCCGGTGCCACTCTCTCGCGCCTGCGGAGACGTTCCCGCGATGCCGCGGAGGCCCCGCAGCCCGGCGAGCCGGCGTCGGCTTCTCGTGCCTCCGCCATCACCACCGGAGCGCACACCGCGCCGCGGCTGGCCCCGATCGTCCTCGGCGACGAGAACCGCGTGCGTCAGGTCGTGGCGAACCTGCTCGGCAACGCCCGCCGCTTCGCTCCCGAAGACTCCCCGATCGGCTTGCGGGTGGGGGTGGATGCCGAGGCCGACATGGGCTGGATCGAAGTGATCGACCACGGAGAGGGGATTCCCGAACAGATCCGTGAGCAGATCTTCCAGCGCTTCTGGCGCGCCGACACGTCGCGCACCCGCGAGACCGGCGGCTCGGGGCTCGGGCTGTCGATCGTGGCCTCCATCGTGGATCTCCTGCACGGCACCGTCGAGGTCTTCGACACCCCCGGTGGCGGGGCGACGTTCCGCGTCTCCCTTCCGCTCGCCGCACGTCGCGATGCGAGCGAGCACGCGCTCATCGAGACGCAACCACTCGAGCGCCTCAGCGACGTCCCTCTCCCCGACGCCCCCGCCTGACGCCGTCGGCTTCTCTGCCAGACGGTCGGGCCCCTGGGCCCTCACTGGCCCCGCGCCCGCGCTGCTCACGCGCCCGCGCTGGCGCCGCGCCCGCGCTGCGCCGGGTCCTCGGTGCCCCGCGCCCGCGAAGCGTGCCACGCGCGCTCCCGCACCTCGCCCAGGAACGTCGGGCGTACGTCACCGACGCGCCGCACCGAGGAACGAGGAAGGCCCCCTCCCGGAGGAGGGGGCCTTCCTTACTGCCGAAGCGTGGATCAGAAGTCCATGCCACCCGTGGGGTCGCCGGCCGGAGCCGGGTTCTTCTCGGGCTTGTCGGCGACGACGGCCTCGGTCGTGAGGAACAGACCGGCGATCGACGCGGCGTTCTGCAGGGCCGAGCGGGTCACCTTGGCCGGGTCGATGATGCCCTGTGCGAACAGGTCACCGTACTCGCCGGTCGCGGCGTTCAGGCCGTGTCCGACGGGCAGCTCGGCGACCTTGTTGGCGACGACACCGGGCTCGAGACCGGCGTTCAGCGCGATCTGCTTGAGCGGGGCCTCGATGGCAACCTTGACGATGTTCGCCCCGGTGGCCTCGTCACCCGTGAGCTCGAGCGTCTCGAACGCGGTCTTGCCCGCCTGGATCAGGGCGACGCCACCACCGGCGACGACACCCTCTTCGACGGCAGCCTTGGCGTTGCGTACGGCGTCCTCGATGCGGTGCTTGCGCTCCTTCAGCTCGACCTCGGTGGCCGCGCCCGCCTTGATGACGGCGACGCCACCCGCGAGCTTGGCGAGGCGCTCCTGGAGCTTCTCGCGGTCGTAGTCGCTGTCGGTGTTCTCGATCTCGCGACGGATCTGGGTCACGCGACCCTCGATCAGTGCGGAGTCACCGGCACCCTCGACGATCGTGGTCTCGTCCTTGGTGATGATCACCTTGCGGGCGCGGCCGAGCAGGTCGACGGTGGCGTTCTCGAGCTTGAGGCCGACCTCTTCGGTGATGACCTGTCCGCCGGTGAGGATCGCGATGTCCTGCAGCTGCGCCTTGCGACGGTCACCGAAGCCGGGAGCCTTGACGGCGACCGACTTGAAGATGCCGCGGATCTTGTTGAGCACGAGCGTCGCGAGAGCCTCGCCCTCGACGTCCTCGGCGATGATGAGGAGCTCCTTGCCCTCCTGGATCACCTTGTCGACGATGGGCAGAAGGTCCTTGATGTTGGAGATCTTCTGGTTCGCGATCAGGATGTACGGGTCTTCGAAGACCGCTTCCTGACGCTCGGGGTCGGTGACGAAGTAGGGGTTGATGTACCCCTTGTCGAAGCGCATGCCCTCGGTGAGCTCGAGCTCGGTGCCGAAGGTGTTGGACTCCTCGACGGTGACCACACCTTCCTTGCCGACCTTGTCGATCGCCTCGGCGATGAGCTCGCCGATCGCGGGGTCAGCGGCCGAGATGGACGCGGTCGCAGCGATCTGCTCCTTGGACTCGACCTCTTTGGCCGAGGCGAGCAGCTCGTCGGTGACGGCCTTGACGGCCTTCTCGATGCCCTTCTTGAGCGAGATGGGGTCGGCGCCGGCGGCGACGTTGCGCAGGCCCTCGCGAACGAGCGCCTGGGCGAGGACGGTCGCGGTGGTGGTTCCGTCACCGGCCACGTCGTCGGTCTTCTTGGCGACTTCCTTGACCAGCTCGGCGCCGATCTTCTCGAACGGGTCGTCGAGCTCGATCTCCTTGGCGATCGAGACACCGTCGTTCGTGATGGTGGGAGCGCCCCACTTCTTCTCGAGCACGACGTTGCGACCGCGCGGGCCCAGGGTCACCTTGACGGCGTCGGCAAGAATGTTGAGGCCGCGCTCGAGACCGCGCCGGGCCTCTTCGTCGAAAGCGATGATCTTTGCCATAAGTGTGTCGTCCCTCCCGGACGGGTGACTTCCAAATTTGGCACTCGACGAAAGCGAGTGCTAACTCATTCTGGCACTCGCCCCTGGGGAGTGCAAGCCGCCCCGACCCCGCACGAACGACGCCGCCGTGGCATCCGGTGAGGGATGCCACGGCGGCGGGGAGCGAGGGGCTCAGGCCATGAGGCGAACGGACTCCGCCTGCGGACCCTTCTGTCCGGATCCGACCGTGAACTCCACGGCCTGGCCCTCCTCGAGGACTCGGAATCCGGTCATCTCGATGTTCGAGTAGTGGACGAAGACGTCTTGGCCGTCCGTCACGGTGATGAAGCCGTAACCCTTCTCGGCGTTGAACCACTTGACGGTGCCCTGGGCCATGCGAACTCTCCTGTTGCTGAACGACGAGGTCATCGTAAGCACGCGGACCCGCGTCGTTCCGACCCCGGAGGCCATTGTTGACACGGCGGCATCCAACTTTTTACGCCGCGGAAACACGCGGCGCAGCGGGGCTCAGGGAGTGGGCTGGCCGGTGGCCCGATCGAGCCCGATGACCACGACCAGCCGCTTCTCGGCGCTCTCGTCGTCGGGAGATCTCCGCGCCCCCGATCGCATCGGCCAGTCCGCGCGCGGCCTGTTCGTCGTCGGGACGCAGGTAGTACACCGTCGTGGTGGCGAAGTCGGTCGTGTCGGAATCGCCGGTCTGCACGGCATCCCCCGGCCAGCCGAGCTCGACGATGCGATCGCGGAGGTTGCCGGCCAGTCCCTCGTCGGCCGTGCCGTTGAGCACGACGACGGAGTAGGAGGTGTCGATCACCGCGGGGGTGGTCTCTTCCACCGTCGGCGTCGGCGCGGGATCGGAGCCCAGCGAGATGCGTCCCGAGGCCACGAGCACGCCGAAGATCCCGACGATGACGAGGAGGACCGTGGCCAGCGCGGCCCAGAGGAACACGACCCAGCCGCGGGAGCGGGGACGTGCGGCCCGATGGGCGCCGACACGGCCCGCATCGGCCGGAAGGTCGTCGAAGCGATCCCGAGGGAAGGTCGATCTGGCCATTGGACGATGCTACCGGTCGGTATCCGAACGCCCGTCACCGGGCCGCGGCGCGGCCGAGCCGGGCGCGGTGCTGCTGCGCGGCGTCGTCACGGCGCCGACGGAGCCGCCGGACGAGCATCGGGTCGTGGGCCAGGGCCTCGGGGTCGTCGAGCAGACGCCCCAGCAACTGGTAGTACCGGGCGGGGGCGAGGTCGAACTCGGCCCGGATCGCCTCTTCCTTCGCCCCGCCGTGCCGACGCCACTCGGCCTCGAAAGCGAGGAAGGCGCGGTCACGGTCCGAAAGAGGCACGTCGTCACGCTACTGCGCGCGCTGCGCCGATTCGGGATGCCACGCCACCCAGGCCCCGAGAGGATCGACGCTCGCGAGGACGTCGCCGTCGAGCGCGAGGGCGAAGCCGCCGGGCCGCAGAACCGGAGGGCGGTTCCACGCGTCGTGAAGGCCCGCGGCATCCAAGGTCACCCACCGGCCGGCGGAACGCGCGGCAGAGATCACCGCCCCGCGGTGGCGGCGGGGGACGTGGGCGAGGACGCCCGGGGTGGTCACCACGAGCGTGGCATCGCGCGGCGCCCGCGCGGCCAGCACGGGCAGGGCCTCGGCGCCGTCGCCGGCGACGAGCACGGGCGGGTCGGCGGCGGCGATGTCGAGCGCTGCCGAGATGCGCTCCAGACGCCCCTGCTCCCCCGGCCAGACCAGGCCGGTGAGCCACGCACGGTCCTCGGGGTCGCGGGCGTCGAGCGGTTGCAGGTCGATGCCGGCGCGCCACACGACCTCGGGCAGGCGCAGCGGCGGCTCCCCCTCGACGTCGCACTCGAGCACCACGGCGCTGCGTCCGTCCCCGGGGTCGAGGTGCGTCACCGCACCGTCGGCCGAGCGGAACCGGTACGAGTACCGGTCGGGGTAGAGGCACAGCCCGGCGCTCGCGCCGATCTCGAGGAGCGCGATCGGCCCGTCGATGAGCGACAGCGCCGGGAGCAGGGCCGCGCAGCGCAGCGGCTCGTTCGTCTGGATGCTCCGCCGCCCGCACTCGGCGACGATCGCGTCGGCGTTCGCGACGACCCATTCCGCCCAAGCGTCCCCCGTCTGCATCGGCGCTCCGAGCAGGCGGAGGACCGCGAACACCAGCGGCGGTTGGCGGTGCGTGTCCGGAATGCGCGCGAGGACGGATGCCACGGCCCCATCCACGGCGACCCGCAGAGCCCATTCCTGGTAGACCCGCGAGCGACCGGGCGCCTCGTCGCGGGCGAAGCGGGTGTAGCGGTCGACGACGGCGGTCACGGCATCCTGGTCCACCCCGGCGATTATGCCGCGACGGGCATCGCCGAGCCTGGACGGGAGAGAATGGACGGGACGAAGGAGACCATCCATGACCTACGCCGTCGAAAAGTCCGACGACCAGTGGCGGGCCGAACTCAGCCCCGAGCAGTACGCCGTCCTGCGACAGGCCGGTACCGAGCGCGCCTGGACCGGTGAGCTGCTCGACGAAAGCCGCGCCGGCCTCTACACCTGCGCCGCCTGCGGCTCCGAGCTGTTCCAGAGCGGCACCAAGTTCGACTCGCACTGCGGGTGGCCGAGCTTCTACGAGTCGGTGCGCCCAGAGGCGGTCGAGCTGATCGAGGACAACAGCCACGGCATGCAGCGCACCGAAGTGCGGTGCGCCAACTGCGGCTCCCACCTCGGCCACGTGTTCCCCGACGGCTTCGGCACGCCCACCGGCGACCGGTACTGCATGAACTCGCTCTCGCTGAGCTTCACCCCCGTCGACGAGGCATGAGCGCGCTCGAAGCGATGCGCGACCGCCGGTCGTGGTCGAAAGTCACCGACGAGGCCCCCACGGGGCCCGAGCTCGAGGCCTTCGTCGCCGCGGCAGGTCGCGTCGCCGACCACAAGTCGCTCCGCCCGTCGCGGATC
>NZ_CAKKMM010000068.1:0-14224 GCF_918698205.1 Microbacterium sp. Bi128
GCCATCGCCTCGGTCACGCGTGCGACGACCCGCTCGTACGGCTCGCCCCAGCTCGGGATGGCAGGCCGGGCGAGGTGCCGCCAGTTCAGCGGGTTCGCGAGGGCCCGCTTCATGCGCCGACCCTCGAAGACGTTGGTGGGCTCGATCACCCGATCGTCGATGAACGACTCGATGCCGAACAGCTCGACGAAGGGCTCGGCGGACTCGCGCGTGCGCTGCAGTGGCGACGCCACGAGCGCGCCGACCGGTCGCTCCAGGCCGCGGATGTACTCGGCGGCCTGCCGGGCCATGCGGCGTCCGTCGACGCTCAGACCGAAACCGGGGAGCCGACCGTAGAGCACGCGGCGGGGGTTGTGGACTTCCCCGTGGCGCACGAGATGAAGGCGGTCGGCGGGCACGGCGTCCAGTCTACGGTGGCGTCTTGTGGGCCGGCTGAGCGGGGGCGGCCGTTGGTTCGACGCCGTCCTACCTCGTCGGCACCGCGCTCAGGCGTCGCGGCGGGAGGCCAGCAACGACCGGATCCGCGCGTACATGAACCACGCGACACCCACGGCCACGCCGACGATGACGACGTACTTCAGGATGTCGGCGTACTGCTCGATGACGTGCCAGTTCTCACCCAGGAGGTAGCCGGCCAGGACGAAGATCGTGTTCCAGATGAGGCTGCCGGCGGCCGTCAGGAGCCCGAACCGCCAGAGCGGCATCTTCGACACCCCCGCGGGGATCGAGATGAGGCTGCGGAAGATCGGCACCATCCGTCCGAAGAACACCGCCTTGCCGCCGTGCCGCTCGAACCAGGCGACGGTGCGGTCGACGTCTTCGGGGTGCAGCAGCGGAACCTTCGCCGCGATCGCCCGCAGGCGGTCGACTCCGAGCCAGCGGCCGAGGCCGTAGAGCGCGAAAGCGCCGACGACCGAGCCGAGCGTGGTCCACAGCAGGGCTTCGAAGAGAGTGAACGATCCGCGGCTCGCGGTGAGGCCCGCCATGGGGAGCACGACTTCGCTCGGCAGCGGTGGGAAGAGGTTCTCGAGGGCGATCGCGATACCTGCGCCCACGGGTCCGATGACCTCCATGAGCGAGACGGTCCAGTCGGCCAGCGACGTGAGCCAGGACTGGTCGCCCGACGAGGAATCCGCGGACGCGCGGTGCAGGGAGAGGGTGCTGTCGGTCATCGGGTGCCTTCGCGCTCGGTGATCGGCCGCCCGTCCGGGCGCCCGCCGAGAGACTACGGGCGGCGCCTTCGCAGCACCTGTGAGGGGTGCGGGCGATTCAGGATGCCGAGACCCCGGCGCTGACGATCGCCGCGGCGACGAACCACGTCGCCGCCATCGCCACGACGCCCACGAGCGGCACCCAGAAGCTCACGCGATGGCGGACCAGACGCACGATCGCGAGAACGACGGCGAGCAGCAGCACGACCCACGGGGCGATGACGGCGAACCAGAACCCGACGTTCATCAGCCCGAAATTGCACGTCATCGACCCGCACGCGTCCGAGGCGAACGCGAGGAAGAACCCGGCGTACGAACAGGCCAGGGCCGCGAGCGGAAGAAGCACGAGCAGCACGATCGTGAGCACGAGATCCCACGCCCGTCGCGCGGGGCGCGACGGCCGCTCGGGCCGGAGCATCCGATAGGACTCCGGGGAGAGGGAGTAGGTCACGAGCCACATCCTAGAGACGCGGCGTCACGAATTGGCGCCGGGGCGCCTTCGCGCCCTACGTTCGAGCCGTGTCGTCCTCCTCGTCCGCTCTGCCCGCCGGGCTCGACGGCGCGTTCCCGATCTCCTCGCGGATCCGGGACGCGCGGTCCGCCGCACCCGCCGCCGTCGCGTACGGCGGCCCGCTGCCCGACCTTCCGCCCGGAATCCGTGCGGCGCTCCGCGACGCGGAGCGCATCGACGTGGTCCACGACCCGGCGGCGCCGGACCCGCTGGAGTCACGGGTGTTCGGCCTCCTGTACGCGCACGTGCGCGCCGAGCAGGTCGTCCTCGCCCTCTCCGCCCGGACGAATCTCACCCTCGCCGGCAGCACCGTGCGCATCGTCGGCGATGGCCCCGTGGCGGCAGCGCTGACGACGGTGCTGCGCCGATTGGGCGCCGCGGTGGTCCGCGCCAGCGACGATCCGGTCGAGCGGCTCGCGGCGGCGCTGGACGGCGTGCGCGTCGAGTCCGTCACGGCCCCCGACGCAGCCACGGTGCACGTGACGCTCCTGACCGGTGTCGGTCACGACGCCCTGACGTCCACGGACGTGGGGGGCCTCGTCGCCGACGCCTCCCCCCGCCCGGTGGATGCCACGACCTGGCCGTCCCCGCGCGCGCACGTGCGCACGACCCCGAAGGGAGCGCTCGTGGAGATGCCCTCACCCCTCCCCACCGCGGCGGAGCCGCCCACGGCGGCGCAGCGGCACCTCGCCGACGCGCTGCTGGCCGCGTTGCTCGTGGACGGCGGCCCCGACGACGACCGTGGCGTGTTCGCGGCGGCGGTGACCCCGTGAGCGGCCGGATCGCGAACGCGAGCCTGTGGCGCTCGGGCCTCGATCGGATCGAGTGGGCCCGCGCGCACATGCCGGTCACCACGGCGCTCGCGGCACGACTGAGCCGTGAGGGCACCGTCGCGGGAGTGCGCATCGGCGTCTCCGACGTCCTCGAGCCGAAGACGGCCACGATCGCGCTCGCGCTGGCCGAGGCGGGCGCCGAAGTGACCGTCACGTCCGCGGGACGCAACACCGACGACGCCGTCGCCGCGGCGCTGGACCACGCCGGCATCCCCGTCTACGCCCGCGCGAGCGCCGACCACGCCGAGGACCGCGCGAACGCCCTGGCGTTGATCGATCACCGACCCGAGGTGATCGTCGACGACGGAGCGTCCACGATCCGCCTCGCCCACCTCGAGCGCCCCGACGTCGTCGACCGGATGCGCGGGGCGACCGAGCAGACCACGTCGGGCGTGCGGCCCCTGCGGCGCATGGAGGCGGCCGGTGCCCTGCGCATCCCGGTCGTCGCCGCCAACGACGCCCGCTCCAAGTCGCTGTTCGACAACATGCACGGCACCGGACAGTCGGTCGTGTTCGCCGTGGCCGACGTCGCCGACCGCTCGTTCCGCGGGGCGACGGTCGTCGTCGTCGGGTTCGGCCGCGTCGGAACCGGCATCGCCCAGCACGCCGCCGCGCTCGGAGCGCGCGTCGTCGTGACCGAGACCGACCCGGTCGCGGCCCTCCAGGCCGCTTTCGCCGGGTTCCGGGTGCAGACCCTCGCCGAGGCCGTGCGGCACGCCGACATCGTCATCTCGGCCACCGGCGTCCGGCACACGATCGATGTCGCCCACCTCGACACCCTGCGCAGCGGCGCGGTGGTCGCCGTCGGCGGCGGTGTCGGTCAGGAGATCGCCCTCGACGCGGCGCACGCGGCCGGTGCGGTCGAGATCGCCCGCGACGGTGCCGTCTCGGTGCTCCGGATGCCGAGCGGGGGCGAGGTGCGGGTGCTCGACGACGGCAATTGCCTCAACGTCAGCGCCGCCGAGGGCAACCCGGTCGAGATCATGGACCTCTCTTTCGGCGTGCAGTTGGCCTCGGTCGCCCACGTCCTGGCCTCGCCGGATCTCGCCCCCGGCGTGCACGAGCTGCCTCGCGCGGCCGATGACGAGGTCGCCGCGATCGCCTTGGCCTCGTTCGGCGGGACGCTGGACGCCCCGTCCGCGGCGCAGCAGGCGTTCCTCGCCGCCTGGAACCCCGAGGCGGGCGAAGAATGACGGTCGTCGTCCACCGCGCGCCGGTCGTCCTGTCCGCTGGCTCCGCCCCGCTTTCCGACGGCGCCGTCGCGGTCACGGGCGACCGGATCCTCGCGGTCGGCCCGACCGACTAGGTCCTCGCTTCCCTCGCGGGCACGGATGCCGAGGTGCGCGAGTGGGACGGCGCACTGACGCCGGGGCTCGTGAACGCCCACACCCACTTGCAGTACAGCGACATGGCCGCGGTCGGGCAAGCGGAGCACGGCGGCTTCGAGGCGTGGATGAGCGCCTTCATGGAGCTGTATCCGCTCCCCCGCGACTGGAGCGCGTCGGCGGCGGCCGGGGCCGCGCTGTGCGTGCGCGCGGGCACGACCGCGGTCGCCGAGATCGTCACCGACGCCGAGGCCGGGTCGGCGGTGCACGACGCGGGCCTCCACGGCATCGCGTTCTGGGAGGTCCTGGGCTGGACCGATCGGGCGTGGGCCGAGGGCGGCGAGAGCATCGTCCGCGCCGAGCTCGCGGCGCTCCCCCCGCACCCCGCCGTCGGCCTGTCCCCGCACGCGATCTACTCGCTCGACACGAGTGTCATCCGCGATCTCGCGCGCCTCGCCGGCGAGCTGGGTGTGCGGCAGCACATCCACGCCGCCGAGTCGGCGTGGGAGGACGCGTACGTGCGCACCGGAACCGGCGACCTCGCCGAGCGGTGGCGGCAGAACGGCCGCGGCGAGTTCGCCCTGCTCCGCGACGGCGGCGTCGGCACCGGCGTCCTCCGCTATCTCGACGGCCTCGGCGCGTTGACCCCGACGACGCACCTCGCCCACGGCATCTACGTCGACGCGGACGACCGCGCCCTGCTGCGCGAACGCGGGGTCAGCGTGGCGCTGTGCCCGCGCTCCAACGCGGTCATCGGTCTCGACCCGGCCCCCGTGGCCGCGTACCTGAGCGAGGGCAACGCGATCGCGGTCGGCACCGACTCGCTGTCGTCGTCGCCGAGCCTGTCGTTGTGGCATGACGTCGCCGCCCTGTACGGCATCGCCCGCGGCCAGGGGTACGACGGGGACGACCTGCACGCCCGGCTGTTCGCCGCCGCGACCGCCGGAGGCGCCCACGCCCTGGGGCTGGCGGACACCGGCGTGCTCCGCGCCGGCGCCCGAGCCGATCTCGCCGTCTTCCCCGTCTCGGCCTCCGCGCCGCGCGACGTCCTCACCGAGCTCGTCGAAGCCGGGCCCGCCGAGGCCTCCGTCACTCTCATCGGCGGGCGCGTCCGCTGGGCGAACTCCCCCGATCACGAACGGACCACCGCACATGTCTGATCCCCGCCCCTTGCTGTTCGGCCTGTACGAACAGGCCTGCGTCGGCAACGGCTCCTCGGCGGCGAGCCTGTGGACGCACCCCGCCGACGACCGGCTCTCGGCGACGTCGTTGCGGTACTGGACCGACCAGGCGCGTCGCGTCGAGGACGCCGGCATGGACCTGTTCTTCTTCGGCGACGTGCTGGGCCTCTACGACACGTACCGGGGCGGTGCCGACACCGCCCTGCGGCACGGCGTCGAGGTCCCCGCCCTCGACCCGATGCTGCACATCCCCGCCCTCGCCGCCGTGACCGACCGGCTCGCGTTCGGCACCACCGTGTCGACGACGTACGAGCACCCCTTCGCCCACGCGCGCCGCTTCCCGACGCTCGACCACCTCACGGGCGGCCGCATCGGCTGGAACGTCGTGACCTCCTACCTGCCGGGCGCCGCGGCCAACTTCGGCCTCGACGTCCTGGCGCACGACAGCCGGTACGACCGTGCCGACGAGTTCCTCGACGTCGCGTACGCCCTGTGGGAGCGCAGCTGGGACGACGACGCGTTCGTCGGCGACAAGGCATCCGGAGTGTTCGCGGACCCGGCGAAGGTGCACCGGATCGACCACGTGGGTGAGCACTTCCGCGTCGCCGGCCCCCACCTCGTGACCCCGTCGCCGCAACGGACCCCGGTCATCATCCAGGCGGGCTGGTCACCCCGCGGCCGCGAGTTCGCCGCACGCCACGCCGAGCTGATCTTCGTCGGGGACTCCGACCCCGTGGCCGTGCGCGAGGGGCTCGCCGGCATCCGTCGCCGGGCCGAGGAACTGGGCCGGGATGCCTCGCAGATCCGCGCCGTGGTCGGCATGAACCTCGTCGTGGCTCCGACCGCGATCGCCGTGCAGGAGAAGATCGACTCCCTGCAGGCGCACTACTCCTCGGAGGCGCAATTGGCCGCCTACGCCGGGTGGGGCGGCATCGACTTCTCGCAGTACGCCGACGACGAGCCGCTGGTCAAGCGCGCGACGAACGCGACGCAGACGAAGGAGACCCGCGGTGACGCCCCCGTGCTGACCGCCGGGGACGTCCGCCGACAGTTCTCGAAGGTCACCGCCTTCGCGGACGAGCGGTTCCTGGGAACCCCGGATGCCGTCGCCGACGCGATCGGGGAGTTCGTGGACGAATCCGGGGTGGACGGATTCCTGCTGCACCCGTTCTTGTCGCCGGCCTCGGTCGAGGACTTCGCCGAGCTGCTGGTGCCCGCCCTCCGCGAGCGAGGCCTGTACGGCGGGTTCCCCACCGACGGCACGTTCCGCTCGCGCCTGCGCAGCGACCGACGGGATCGTCTCGGCGACGACCACCCCGCGCGCTCCGGCGCCCGGTGAGACCGGCGCCGCGGGGCGGTCCCCGCGGCACCGACCGTCGGATCAGTCCCGCGGCGCGGGTCCCGTCGACAGGGCGTGCACGAACCGCCGCAGGAACTCGGTGCCGTCGAACGACGTGACCGCGCGCACCGTCGGACCCTCGGGCGTCCCCCACGCGAGCGGCAGACCGTCGTGGGTCAGCGCGATGCGCGTGGCCAGCGAGTCGGCGTACGGCGTGTAGTCCACCGGTCCTTCGATCCAGCCCGTGACGATCTCGGGCCGGTGCAGGATCACGGTGGCCAGGCCGTCGTGCGCGGACGAGATCCGGCGGCCCCACTTGTACTGGTAGAAGTCGTTGTACGCATCGAGGACCTCGCCGGCGAACGTCGCCCACGGGGTGCCCGTTCCGCGCAGCACCGCGAGGACGTGCTCGTCGAGGATCGCCGTCGCGGTGACGTTGACGCCCACCATCACGACGTTGCCGGAGTTGCGCGCGCCGAACACGATCTCGGCGGCCCGGCGGTCGTTGGCCGTGTTGGCATCCGTGAGCGTCGCTCCCCCGGGCGCCGGGTAGGGGCCTGCTCCGCCCATGATCACGACCGAGCGGTACTTCAGGAACAGGTCGGGGTCGCGCTCGAGCGCGCGGGCGATGTTGGTGAGGGGTCCGAGCGGGTGCAGATCGACCTCGCCGGGGTGCTCTGCGGCGATGCGCACGATGGCATCCACCGCGCTTTCGTCCTCGACGCGCAGCTCGGCGCGTGCGAGACGGTCGCCGAGGCCGTCGGTGCCGTGCACGAAGTCCGCGATCGAGGCCTCGCCCTCGATCGGCGCGGCCTCGCCCAGGTGCAACGGGATGTCCTCTCGGCCGGCCAGTCGCAGCACCGTCCGGACGTTGCGCGCGGAGTCCTCCACGGGGGTGTTGCCGTAGATCGTCGTGATCGCCTCGATCTCGACGTCGGGCTGCGCCAGCAGGTACATCAGCGAGTGCGCGTCGTCGAGGCCGGTGTCCGTGTCGACGAGGACGCGCCGGACGGAAGGGGAAGAGAGGGATGCCATGCTCTCACCCTGCCGGTTCCGCACCGACGACACGGCGCGGTGTTACATCACGTGACACGCCTGTTCCCTGTTCGTCACGGGAACACCCCAAAGTGATCAGTGACACGGGCGGCCCCGACCCGCGTCCCCACAGCACAGGTCGACCGGCGCCTCCGGCGTCGTCGGGAAACGGACACACCATGGCTTCCTCGTCTCAGCGACTGCGCCGCGCCGCTCTGCCCGCGGTCGGTCTCACCGCCGCCCTCGCCCTCACCGCGTGCTCCGGCGGGCAGGCGACCCCCGCCGCGACCGACGGCTTCGAGGGCGTGCAGCTCACGGTGTGGAACAACATCGACTTCGAGCCCTACCAGGGGCTGCAGAAGAAGTACTTCGAGACCTGCGCCGCCGACCTCGGCATCACCGTCGACGTGCAGACCCAGTCCGGCGACTACACCACCCGCCTCCTCCAGGCCGCGGGCGCGAAGTCGCTGCCCGACGTGGCCCTCCTCTCCACCGACACGCAGCTGCCCCAGCTCGCCTCGCAGGGGGTGCTCGCCGATCTCGGCCAGTACGACGTCTCCACCGACGGTCTCGCCGACAGCGCCGCCGACCTCGGCCGGTACGACGGCACGCTCTACGGCCTCCCCGTCCAGGTCGAGGACTACGCGATCTTCTACAACAGGGCCGCCTTCGCCGCCGCGGGTGTTCCCGAGACCGCCCCGAAGACGTTCGACGACCTCGCCACGCTCGCCGCCTCTCTCACGACGTCGTCGCAGAAGGGCATCGTGCTCCCCGGTATCGGCGGCGACGGCTCCACTCCGGTCTACTTCCTGCCGTTCCTCCTCTCGGCCGGGGGCGACCCCGCCGACCCCACCGGCACCGGTGCCGTGGAGGCCGTCGACCTCTACAAGAAGCTCGTGGACAACGGCGCGCTCTCGTCCGAGTTCGTCAACTGGGGCTGGGACTCCATCGACCAGTGGACCTCCGGCTCCGCGGCCCTGACGGTGTCGGGCCCGTGGAACCTCGTCGACACCTCGATCCCGTTCGAGTGGGGCACGTTCCCGTTCCCGACCGCGAAGAGCGGCGAGTCGCCCCAGGTGAACCTGCTCGGGTACGCGTACGGCGTCGCCGCCAACGCGGACGCGAACAAGGAGGCCGCCGCGGCGGCCCTGGTGAAGTGCCGCGCCTCGGAGGAGAACCAGATCGACACCGCCGTGCAGGGCGGCTACATCCCCGCTCTCCAGAGCGCCCAGGCCGCCTTCGTCGAGAAGGTGCCCGCCGCGGCCCCGTTCGTCGACGCGGTCGACGGCGCCTACAACTCCGCGCAGCTGGGCACCGAGTGGAACACGCTGCAGCAGCAGTACGTCGACGCCATCCAGGGTGCGACGGTCGGCGGGCAGACGGCTCAGGCCGCGCTGGAGCAGGCCAGCGGCAAGTGACGGCGGACACGCTGACGACGACCGGCCGGTCGGGGGCTCGCACCCCCGGCCGGTTCCGGCGTTCTCTCGCGACCCGTCAGCGGCAGGAACTGTGGGCCTTCCTCGCCCCCGCGGTGGTGTTCTTCGTCGTCTTCTTCCTCTTCCCGCTCGGGTACGGCGTGTTCATGAGCACGACGAACTTCACGACCGGGACGTTCATCACCGGCCGGGCCCCGTTCGTGGGGACGGCCAACTTCGAGGCGATCCTGGCCGAGCCGGTGACCTTCCGGGCGCTCGCGAACACGCTGACCATCACGATCGTCTCCGTCGTGATAGAGCTCGTGCTCGGGCTCCTCCTCGCCCTCCTCTTCGCCCGCACCTTCCCCGGCAGCCGGTGGCTGCCGACGTTGATCCTCCTGCCCTGGCTCCTCCCGGCGGTCGTCGTGGCGACCGTCTGGAAGTCGCTTCTGGCCGGCGACGGGCCCATCAACGACGTGCTCCGCTCGCTCGGCATCCCGGTCGAGGCCTGGCTGGCCAACCCCGCCACGGCCCTGCCTGCCGTCATCGTCGTCGCCGTGTGGGCGAGCCTGCCGTACTGGGCGACCATCCTCGGCGCCGCCCTCAAACAGGTACCCGCGGAACAGCTCGAGGCTGCACAGCTCGACGGCGCGGGGGCGTGGCGGCGGCTCACGGCGATCGTGCTCCCCACGATCTGGCCCGTCATCTCGGTCCTGGTCGTGATGAGCGTCGTCTACACGCTCCTGATCGTCGACCTCGTCCTCGTCCTCACTGCCGGCGGTCCCGCCAACAGCACCGTCACCCTCGGGCTGCTGTCCTACCGGCAGGCCTTCCAGCAGTTCCAGTTCGGACTCGGCGGCGCGTACGGGATGCTGCTGCTCGGCATCAGCGTGCTGTTCGCGATCGTGTACACCGTGATGTCGATGCGCCGGGAGCGTGACGAATGACCGCGACCCTGCCGTCCGCCCCCGTGACGGTGTCCGCCCCTCCGGCCGAGCCGGTGCCCGCCGCGCGCCGTCGCCGTCGCGGCTGGACCTGGACACTCGTGACCGTCGTGGTGCTCGCGGTCTACCTCTTCCCGGTGTATTGGATGGTCTCGGCGTCGCTGCAGCCCTCGGCGAACTCCGCCGACACCGCCTGGATCCCCGCCTCACCCGGCCTCGGGGGCTACGAGAAGGCTCTCGACGACGCCGGGATCAGCGGGCTGCGCGTCTCGATCCTCGTGTCGCTCGGCTCGGTGCTGGTCACCCTCCTCGTGGCGATCCCCGCCGCGTACGCCCTGAGCCGCTTGCGCTCGCGCGCAGTGAGTCTCGCTCTGATCCTGCTGCTGCTGGCGCAGATGATCCCCAGCGTCGTCCTGGCGACGTCGTTCTACGCGATGTTCAACTCCTGGGGCCTGCTCAACACCTTCATCGGCCTCATCCTCGCCAATTCCACCGCGGGCGTGCCGTTCGCGGTGATCGTGATGCGGGCGTTCATGCTGCGCCTGGACACCGAGGTGATCGAGGCGGCCACGGTGGACGGCCTCGGGCCCCTCGGGACGCTCTGGCGCATCGTCGTGCCGCTTTCGCGCAACGCGATCGTCACCGCCGGCGTCTTCGCGTTCCTCTTCAGCTGGGGCGACCTGCTCTTCGGACTGACGCTGGTCAACCGCAACGAGATGTACCCGATGTCGGTGCTGATCTTCGCGCTGTCGAACTCGAACCTGAACACGTGGGCCGCGACCATGGCGGCCTCGCTCATCGCGAGCGTCCCGGCGCTCGTGGTCATCCTCGCCGCGCAGCGGCACGTCAAGGCGGGTCTGACCGCCGGCGCCGGACGCTGAGACGCGGGACGCGCGCCGCCCCGCACGTAGACTGGGGGATCGTGAGCGAACGCGTCCTGGTCAACCAGCTGAAATCCCGTCCCGCCGGCCCCGTCTCGGTGTCGGGGTGGGTCGAGACCGTCCGCGATCAGAAGAAGGTGCAGTTCGTCGTGCTGCGCGACGAGACCGGTGCGGTGCAGCTCGTGAATCCGGCGACGCGTCCTGCCGAGGACGCCGGTGAGCAGGATGCCGCGGCCCTCGCTCTGACCGAGACCATCGGGGCCCTCGCGAACGGCACGTTCCTCACCGTCCACGGTGAGCTCAAGCACGACGAGCGTGTGAAGCTCGGTGGCGTCGAGATCAAGGTCGGCGAACTCGACATCGCCGCCGCGGCCAACCCCGAGACGCCCATCGCCGCCGACAGCGGGATGGACAAGCGCATGGACTGGCGCTTCCTGGACCTCCGCCAGCGCCGCAACAACCTCATCTTCCGGGTGCAGACGACCCTCGAGCACGCCATGCGCACGTACTGGGTCGAGCGCGACTACATCGAGATCCACTCCCCCAAGCTCATGGCATCCCCGTCGGAGTCCAACGCCGAGTTGTTCGAGGTCCCCTACTTCGAAGACAAGACGGCCTACCTCGCGCAGAGCCCGCAGTTCTTCAAGCAGATGGCGCAGGTCGCCGGTTTCGGCAAGATCTTCGAGATCGCCCCCGCCTTCCGCGCCGACCCCTCGTTCACCAGCCGTCACGCGACCGAGTTCACCTCGATCGACGCCGAAATCAGCTGGATCGACTCGCACGAGGACGTCGCGCGCATGCAGGAGGAACTGCTGCAGACGGCCATCCAGGCGGTCAAGGACAAGCACGGCGACGAGATCCAGGAGCTGTTCGACGTCGAGGTCGAGGTGCCGAGCCTGCCCTTCCCGCGCATCCCGCTCGCCGAAGCCCGCGAGATCGTGGCCGCCCGCGGCTACGAGGTCCCCCGCACGGACGGCGACCTCGACCCCGAGGGCGAGCGTCAGATCGCGGCGCACGTGCGCGAGGCCTTCGGCCACCAGTTCGTCTTCGTCACCGACTACCACCCCGAGATCCGCGCGTTTTACCACATGCGTGACGCCGAGACGGGGCTGACCAAGTCGTACGACCTGTTGTTCAACGGCGTCGAGATCACCACGGGCGCCCAGCGCGAGCACCGCGTCGATGTGCTGATCGCGCAGGCGAAAGAGAAGGGGCTCGACCCCGAGCACCTCGACTTCTACCTCGACTTCTTCCGCTTCGGCGCCCCTCCCCACGGCGGGTTCGGCATGGGCCTCGCGCGCGTGCTGATGCTGCTGCTCGGTGAGTCGTCGATCCGCGAAGTCACGTACCTGTTCCGCGGCCCCACGCGCCTGGCCCCCTGAGTTCGCCCGCCCGACGCCCGAGGTTCACTCGCCGGGCCGGGTCGGTCCACCCGTGATGTCTAACGTGTCGTCATGGTCGTCGACAGCGCCGCGTTGACCGTCCCCGCGGACGGCTCCTCCGGTGCGGGTCGGAGCATCCGCCTCGCGGGTGTGGGGAGGACGCGCGCCGGCCGACGCGTACTGGACGGCATCCATCTCGATGTGGCCGCCGGTGGCATCCTCGCCGTCGTGGGCGAGTCCGGCTGCGGCGCGACGACCCTCGCGCGGATCATCGCCGGGGACGAACGGCCCGACGGCGGGGAAGTCCGCATCGACGGACGCGCCCGCCCCGACGCCCCGAGGATCGCCGGGGTGTTCGACGACGCCGGCCCCCGCTTCGGACGGGTGCGCGACGCCGTACTCGCCCGCGCCCGTCGACGCCAGCCGAGCGCCCGCGACGAGGCGGATCGCCTCCTCGCGCTCGTGGGCCTGTCCGCGCCGGACGCGCCGGTGCGCCGTCTCTCGCGCGGCGACCGTCAGCGGTTGGCTCTCGCGCGTGCCCTCGCGACGAACCCCCGGGCGCTCGTGCTCGACGACGCGCTCAGCGCGCTGCACACGTCCGGGCGCGAACGTCTGCGCGACGCTCTCGTGCGCGAGCTGCGCCGACGCGGGACCACCACGATCTGGATCACGCGCGACACGGCCGAGGCGATCGCGGTCGCCGACCGCGTCATCGTCCTGCATCGGGGGCGCATCGCCGCCGACGGCACGCCCGAGAAGGTGTACGCCCGCGCCGGAGAACCGGCGGTCGCGGCCGTGCTCGGCCCTGTCAGCACGGTCCCGGGCATCGTCGAGGGGTCCGTCGTCGACGTCTGGGGGCAGCACGTCCCCCTCGCCGAGTCGGCACATGACGGACACTGCGAGGTCGTCGTGCGTCCGGAGAACGTCGTCCTCGTGGCCGCGGATGCCCCCGGAATGGATGCCGTCGTCGAGGAGAGCACTTTCCTGGGCAACGTGCGGCGGTCACGCGTGCGCACGAGCGACGGGAGCCTCGTCCACGTCGATCACGCGGCCGGCGCCCGCCTGGACGATCATGCTCACGTGCGGATCGCCCTCGCACCGGTGCCGGTCGCGACGCGTCCGCTCAGCTGAGCCCGGAGATCACCCGGGGAAGTCGATGGCCGCGCGGTCGGCGACGACCGAACGGATGAACACGCCCGCCTCCTGGTGCGCGGGATGCACCTGGTAGCGCTCGAGCGCCTCGACGTCGGCGAACTCGCTGACCAGCACGATGTCCCAGTTCGTCTGCGGGTAGGCGACGTTCCGTCCCACCTCGAGGTGCAGGATCTCGGGGATCTCGGCGCGCAGCGACAGCAGGCGCTCTTCGACCTGCTCCGCGTGCAGCGCACGCGTGTCGGCGTCGTCGGCCGCGAGCTTCCACAGGACGATGTGTCGGATGCTCACGCGGAGGCTCCTTCGGTGTCGGCCGCGAGGAGCGCGGCACGCAGACGGTCGGCGGACACGCGCCAGTGCGCGTGCAATTCTCCGTCGATGAGGACGACGGGGATCTTCTCCCACCACCGCTCGAACAGGGTGGCGTCGTCAGCGATCGACGCCTGCTCGACGATCACGCGATCGGCGACGGCGGTCGGGAGTTCGCCCACGACGGTCTCGACGATCTGCTCCGCGACGTCGCAGAGATGACAGTCGGGCTTGCCGATCAGCGTGAGGGTGGTCACTCCACCCATCCTAGGAGGACGCGTCGAGGTGTCAGGACTCGACGTCGTACCCGGAGGCGATCCACTCGCCGGTGCCGCCCTCGACGTTCGTCGCGTCGTGGCCGCGGGCCGACAGCGCCTCGACGACGCGTGCCGAGCGGCCACCGGCCTGGCAGATGACGTCGAAAGGCCCCTCGGGGAGCATGTGCAGGTTCTCACCGATGCTCGACATCGGCAGGTTCACGGCACCCGGAACGTGCCCGGCGGTGAACTCGTCGACCTCGCGCACGTCGACGAGCGGACGGTCGCGTCCGGCGTGCAGGTCGTGGACCGAGATGGACTGCATGATGCTCCTCGAAAGGACGGAGTGGACGGAGGCCGGATACACGAAGCGCCCGTCGGGTGACAGGCGCTCGGTGTGGTGGTCGCGTTACTTCTTGTTGCGACGCTGGTGACGAGTCTTGCGAAGC
>NZ_CAKKMM010000069.1:0-14017 GCF_918698205.1 Microbacterium sp. Bi128
TGCTCCTTGCGGTCGATCAGCTCGCGTTGCTCCTCGATCTGTCGCTGCTGGTCGGTGATCTGCTGTCGCTGATCGGTGATCTGCGAACGTGCGCCGTCGAGCTGCATCGCCAGCCACAGGATGCCGAGCCCGGCGGCGACGGCGACGAGCGCGAGCAGGCACGAGAGCACGACGATGCCCGTACGGGGCCGGCGCCCGGTCGGAGGGAGGGGCGGCGGGGACGCGGAGGCGACGTCGGGGAACACCTCGACGGAGTGCTCGGGCGACGGCTGTCCGGTCGGGGAGGTGGAGGTCACGACGCTCGCTCTCTCGATGTGTCCTGTCATGGTAGGGGTCCCCGGTGCTCCGGCTGCGGCGCCTGTGCATAACCTGCCGTGTGCGTGGTCGGCGACCCGTCGGCGGGGTCGTCGAACGACGAAGGCCGGATGCCACTGCGCGTGGCATCCGGCCTTCCGGTATCGGTCGGCGGCGTCAGACCGTCCGCAGCACCGCGACGACGCGACCGAGCACGACGGCCTCGTCGCCGAGAATCGGCTCGAAGGCGGAGTTGCGGGGGAGGAGCCACGTGTGGCCGTCGCGGCGGCGGAACGTCTTCACCGTGGCCTCGCCGTCGAGCATCGCGGCGACGATCTCGCCGTTCTCGGCCGTGGCTTGCGTGCGGACGACGACCCAGTCGCCGTCGCAGATGGCCGCGTCGATCATGGACTCGCCCGAGACCTTGAGCATGAACAGCTCGCCCTTGCCGACGAGCTGACGGGGGAGGGGGAAGATCTCCTCGACCTGCTGATCGGCGGTGATGGGGACGCCCGCGGCGATGCGGCCGACCAGGGGGACGAGGGCGGCGTCGCCCACGGCGGGTGCGGTGTCGGCCGGGTTCTCGGCGGCGGTGCCGGGCAGGTCGATCAGCACCTCCATCGCGCGGGTCTTTCCGGGGTCGCGGCGCAGATATCCGCTCAGCTCCAGCTGGTTGAGCTGATGCGTGACGCTCGAGAGCGACTTCAGCCCCACGGCGTCGCCGATCTCGCGCATGCTCGGCGGGTACCCGTGCCGCGCGATCGAGCGCTGGATGACTTCGAGGATCGCCAGCTGCTTGTCGCTGAGGCTCTTCCGTCGCCGCGTCTGCGGTCTTTCGCGGCCGCCCGCGGTCGTCGCGTCGGTCATGTGTGCTCCCCTCGCACCGCGCTGTCGAAGCGGCGGAAATTCGAATGTCGGAGGTCCGTGGTGGGGTCTCCTCGTCGAAACCGTATCCGGTGGACGACCCGATCGATGTGGAGCGCTCCGCGTGTCGCGTTCGATCGGTCTCCGATAGCCCTGGTCTTGACAGTCCCGCAGTATCGAATATAGATTCGGAATACAGATTCGCACAGCCACCCTCCCGGCCGAGGGTGGCGTGCGAATCTCTCCCCACCGAGGAGCACATCATGAGCAGCATCGCCATCACCCCCACGACCCGCCTGCGGTTGACCGCGCGCGGACGTCGCGTGTTCGCCTTCCTCGCCGCTCTGCCGGTCGTTGTCGCGCTGTCTGTCGCCGTCGTCGGCGGCGGAGCCGCGCTCGCCTCGAACGACAGCGGTGCGTCGGCGGGTGCGTTCGCCGAGATCACGGTCATGAGCGGCGAAACCCTTTGGTCGATCGCCGAAGACGTCGCTCCGGGTGTCGATCCCCGCGACGTGGTCGCAGAGATCACGCGGTTGAACGCTCTCGAAGACGCGTCTGTCGCTGCCGGCCAGCGCATCGCGATCCCCGCCGCCTACGTCGCCGGGCGGTGAGCCCCGGCGTCGTCGCCGCCTACGATGGGTGAGGTGACCGTGCGCCTCGATGACCTGCCTCTTCGCGACGACTTGCGGGGCATGACTCCGTACGGAGCCCCGCAAGCCGCACTCCCCGTCGCCCTCAACGTGAACGAGAACACGCATCCCGTTCCCTCCGAGGTCGCCGACGACATCCTGGATGCCATCGCCCGCGCGCTGCGCGACGTCAACCGCTATCCCGACCGTGAGTTCACCGGTCTGCGCGAGGCGTTCGCCGACTACCTGGGGCACGGGCTCGTCCGCGAGCAGATCTGGGCGGCCAACGGGTCGAACGAGGTCCTGCAGCACATCCTCCAGGCCTTCGGTGGTCCGGGGCGGCGGGCCATGGGTTTCGCTCCCACCTACTCGATGTACCCGATCCTGACGCGGGCGACCGGTGCCGAATGGGTCGCGGGGGAGCGCGAGCACGACTTCACGCTCAGCCCGGCCTCCGCCGCCGAGCAGGTCGTGCGCGAGAACCCTGACGTCGTCTTCCTGTGTGCGCCGAACAACCCGACGGGCACGCCCCTCGGTCTCGACGTGATCGAGGCGGTCTACGCCGTGACCGACGGCATCGTGATCGTCGACGAGGCGTACCAGGAGTTCGCCCCGCACGACCAGCCCTCCGCGGTGACGCTCCTCCCCGGACGCCCGCGCCTGGTGGTGTCCCGCACGATGAGCAAGGCGTTCGCGTTCGCCGGCGCGCGGGTGGGATATCTCGCCGCCGACCCGGCGGTCATCGACGCCTTGCGTCTGGTCCGCCTGCCGTACCACCTCAGCGCGCTCACGCAGGCGGCGGCGACGGCCGCTCTCGGGCACGCGGACACGATGCTGTCGATGGTCGACGAGATCGTCGCTCAGCGCGACCGGATCTCGGCCACGGTGGCGGCGCTGGGCTATACGGCACACGAGTCGTGGACGAACTTCGTGCTCTTCGGCGGCGTCGACGACCCCGCAGCCACGTGGAAAGCGCTGTATGACCGCGGGGTGCTCATCCGCGACGTGGGCATCGCTCACCACTTGCGCGTCACGGCGGGTACCGCCGACGAGACGACCGCGTTCCTCGATGCACTGGCCTCGGTAGGATCGCGAGCATGACCGGCCCCGCCACGCCCCGCACCGCATCGATCGTCCGCGAGACGAGCGAGTCGCGCGTCGAGCTGTCCCTCGACCTCGATGGGACCGGCGCGAGCGAGATCTCCACGAGCGTGCCGTTCTTCGATCACATGCTCACGGCGTTCGCGAAGCACTCGCTCACCGACCTGCGGGTCACCTCCGTGGGCGACACACACATCGACGCGCACCACACCGTCGAGGACACCTCGATCGTGCTCGGTCAGGCGATCCGCCAGGCGCTCGGTGACAAGTCCGGCATCGCCCGGTACGGCGATGCCCTCGTTCCGCTGGACGAAGCGCTCGCGCAGGCCGTCGTCGACATCAGCGGACGCCCGTATCTCGTGCACACCGGAGAGCCCGCGGGCTTCGAGCACCACTTGATCGGCGGGCACTTCACCGGCTCGCTCGTGCGCCACTCGTTCGAGGCCATCTCGATCCACGCGGGACTGACGGTGCACGTACGTGTGCTGGGCGGGCGTGACCCGCACCACATCGCCGAGGCCGAGTACAAGGCCCTCGCCCGTGCGTTCCGCCAGGCCAAGGCCCTGGACCCCTTCGTCGACGGCATCCCGAGCACCAAGGGCGCTCTGTGAGCAAGCCCGTCGTCGCTGTCCTCGACTACGGCTCGGGCAACGTCCACTCGGCCGTGAAGGCGCTCATCGAGGCGGGGGCCGATGCGCGCCTGACTTCCGATCGCTCCCTTCTCCTCGACGCCGACGGGCTGCTCGTCCCCGGCGTGGGGGCCTTCAGTGCCGTGATGGACGCGCTCAACGCCAGCCGTGGCGGCGAGATCATCGATCGTCGCCTCGCCGGAGGTCGCCCGGTGCTCGGTATCTGCGTGGGCATGCAGGTGATGTTCGGGCGTGGCATCGAACGCGGGACCGACACGGAAGGGCTGGGCGAGTGGCCCGGCACCGTGTCCGAACTCGCGGCGCCGGTGCTTCCGCACATGGGGTGGAACACGGTTTCGGCCGGCGAGGGCTCTCGCCTGTTCGACGGCATCGGCGACGAGCGGTTCTACTTCGTCCACTCCTACGCCGCGCAAGAATGGCAGCTCGAGGTCACGCCGCCGTTCCCCGAGCCGGTGTTGACGTGGTGCACGTACGGTGCGCCGTTCCTCGCCGCGGTCGAGAACGGTCCGTTGGCAGCGACGCAGTTCCACCCCGAGAAGTCGGGGGAAGCCGGCATCCGTCTGCTGGCGAATTGGATCGACGGGCTGCGCGCGACTACTGTGTGACCTCGTGCCCGGGGCTGGCGAGAGGCGCCTGCCGGCACGAGGAGCCATGAACGATTTCGCGTCCACGCCCGAGCTTGTCCTTCTGCCCGCGGTTGATGTCGCCGACGGCAAGGCCGTCCGACTGACCCAGGGAGAGGCGGGCACCGAGACCAGCTACGGCGACCCGGTGGATGCCGCGCTGGACTTCGCGCGCCAGGGTGCGGCGTGGATCCACCTCGTCGACCTCGACGCCGCTTTCGGCCGCGGCAACAACACCGCGGTGATGCGCAAGGTCATCAAGCAGGTCAAGGGCGTGCAGGTCGAGCTCTCCGGCGGCATCCGTGACGACCGGTCCCTGGAGGCGGCTCTGGAGAGCGGCGCCAGCCGTATCAACCTGGGCACCGCCGCCCTGGAGAACCCCGAATGGGCCGCCGACGTCATCAACCGCTACGGCGAGGCGATCGCGGTCGGGCTCGACGTGCGCGGCACGACCCTGGCCGCCCGCGGATGGACGCGCGACGGCGGCGACCTGTGGACCGTGCTCGAGCGTCTCGAGGACGCCGGCTGCAGCCGGTACGTCGTCACCGACGTCACCAAGGACGGCACGCTCCGCGGCCCCAACCTCGAACTTCTTCGCGAGCTGACGCAGCGTACGCCGAAGCCCATCGTGGCCTCCGGCGGAGTGTCGAGCCTCGACGACATCGTGGCGCTGCGCGAGCTGGTGCCGCTCGGCGTCGAAGGCGCGATCGTGGGCAAGGCCCTCTACGCGGGCCAGTTCACCCTCGCCGAGGCGCTGGATGTCGCCGGGCACTGACGACCATCGCGCCGACTCGGCGGGCGTCCCTTGGGAGGGGCGTCGCTTCGAGTCGAACCCGCACTCCGGTGACGACGGTTCTGCCGACCCCGCCCTCTTGATCGCCCTGCAGGCCGTCTCGACGGGGGAGGGCGATGCCCGTGCCGTCGTCGAGGCCTACCGCACCGCTCGCCTGCTGATCCCGCTCGTCGCCGAGAAGGGCGACCACGGCGTCGGCCCGCACGGGCTGGCGGTCGACAAGACGCAAGAGCTGTCGATCGTGACGGTGGCCGCCCCCGACGGCCGCAAGGTGTTGCCGGTGTTCAGCTCGGTCGAGGCGATGCAGCGCTGGGATGCCACGGCGCGCCCCGTCCCCGCGGACGGCCGCCGCACCGCTCTGGCGGCGGCGTCGGAAGACACGGAGTTGATCGTCATCGATCCGACTTCCGACACCGAGTTCGTGTTGCGCCGCCCCGCGGTGTGGGCGATCGCTCAGGGGGAGGCGTGGGAGCCCGCGCACGTGTCCCCGGCCGTGTTCACGGGCCTGCAGGAGAGCATCTCCGGCGAGCTGGCGGTGCTCGACCTCGCCGTGCAGCCGGGGGACCCGTTCGGGCGGTTGCGCGGCCCCGAGCTGGTCGTGCATCTGCGGCTCATGGCCGGCCTCGCACAGGAGGAGCTCGACGCGGTCCTCGCGCGCCTCGCGCGTCGGTGGGCGGCGGACGGCCGGGTCGCCGTGCTCGTGGACTCCCTGACGGTGAAGCTGCACCGCCCCACCGACATCTGAAGCGCACCCGATAGGTCGAGAGAACAGGCTTCGCGCTCAGCACAAGCCGCTTCGGGCGAAGTCGCCCTGTTCTCGCGGCATCCCTGTCTTCGCCGCCGCGCCCGCCGCCCCGGCACGCATGGAGGACGAGCGGATGCCACGCCCCGCGGCATCCATCCGATCCCGGAGCCGTGTACCGAAGTTCCCGCGACCTACGTGACGGGACCCGTCCACTTCTCGCCCGGCCCCTTGCCGATCGGGTCGGGGATGACCGAGGCCTCGCGGAACGCGAGCTGCAGCGATCGCAGGCCGTCGCGGAGCGATCGGGCGTGCATGTCGCTGATCTCGGGCGCCCCGGCGGTGATGAGGCCGGCGAGGGCGTTGATGAGCTTGCGTGCCTCGTCGAGGTCGAGCTGCTGCTGCGGGTCGTCGGCGAGTCCGACCTTGATCGCCGCGGCGCTCATGAGGTGGACGGCGGTCGTGGTGATGACCTCGACGGCGGGGACGTCGGCGATGTCGCGGGAGGCGGAGGCGGAGACGCGCTCCTGCTCCTCCCACCTCGCAAGACGCTCGGCGTCCTGGGCGGCGCGGCTGTCGTCGGGGGGAATCGTGTCCACGTGTTTCTCTCTGCTAGACTATGGCGGGCTTCGGAGTGTTCTGCTCCGTACGAAAGAGGATGACATCCCACCCGCGCTTGCCGCTCCAGGCTACCGGGTTCCCGCACTCCGCTCCGTTCCGTACAGAGCTGTCAGGGTGCAGAAGCCGGTGCTCTCAGCACCGTGCCGGGTGGCATGTTCTCCTCTTCGCCCGCGATTCCCATGGATCGCGGCGGCCGCCATCCGCATAAAAGAGGAGTTCCGCATCAGCGATCCCCGCACCAACGAGCGCATCCGAGTCCCGGAGGTCCGTCTCGTCGGACCCAACGGCGAGCAGGTCGGCATCGTCCGAATCGAAGCTGCGCTGCGCCTGGCCCAGGAAGCGGACCTCGACCTGGTCGAGGTTGCGCCGAGCTCGAAGCCGCCCGTGGTCAAGATCATGGATTACGGCAAGTTCAAGTACGAGGCCGCTCAGAAGGCCAAGGAAACGCGTCGTAACCAGGCCAACACGGTCCTCAAAGAGGTCCGGTTCCGCCTGAAGATCGAGGCCCACGACTACATCACCAAGCTCAAGCGCGCTGAGGGATTCCTCCAGGCGGGCGACAAGGTGAAGGCCATGATCCTCTTCCGCGGTCGCGAGCAGTCGCGTCCCGAGCAGGGTGTGCGTCTGCTCCGCAAGTTCGCGGAGGACGTCGCCGAGTTCGGCACCGTCGAGTCGAACCCCACGATCGACGGCCGCAACATGGTGATGGTGGTCGCTCCTCACAAGAACAAGTCCGAGGTCAAGACCGAGCAGAACGCGCAGCGCGCGGCGAACCGTGAGGCGGCGCGCAGCGCGGCCCGCGGCGACTCGGCCCCCGACGACCACGCTGCTCCGGCGTCCGCCGAGTAAGCCCCCCGTCTCCCGCAGTGCCGGGATACCCAACGAAGGAAGACAGATGCCGAAGCAGAAGACCCACTCGGGCGCCAAGAAGCGTTTCAAGTTGACCGGTAGCGGCAAGCTCATGAAGCAGCAGGCTGGCATGCGGCACAACCTCGAGGGCAAGGCCTCCAAGCGCACCCGTCGCCTGAACCAGGAGCAGGTCCTGGCCAAGGGTGACTCCAAGGTCGCCAAGAAGCTCCTCGGCCTCTGAGCGCCGACGCACGTTAGGAAAGAACAGAAATGGCTAGAGTCAAGCGGGCTGTCAACGCCCACAAGAAGCGTCGCGTCATCCTCGAGCGCGCGTCCGGTTACCGCGGTCAGCGTTCGCGCCTGTACCGCAAGGCCAAGGAGCAGGTCACTCACTCCCTGGTTTACGCGTACCGTGACCGTCGCAAGCGCAAGGGCGACTTCCGTCGTCTGTGGATCCAGCGCATCAACGCCGCGAGCCGCCAGAACGGTCTCACGTACAACCGCTTCATCCAGGGCCTCGGCCTCGCGGGTGTTCAGGTCGACCGCCGCATGCTCGCCGAGCTCGCGGTCAACGAGCCGGCCGTGTTCGCCTCGCTCGTCGCGACGGCCAAGGCCGCGCTGCCCAGCGACGTCAACGCCGCCAAGACCGCGTAATCACCGGTTCCACGAACGGGCGTCCTCCTCGGAGGGCGTCCGTTCGGCGTTTCCCCGCCGTTCTCCGGGATGCATGCCGGTCGCGTCATACACTGGGGGCGTGCTGGAGAACCCTCGTTCGCCGCGGGTGCGCGCCGTGGCCAAGTTGAGCAAGCGCGCGGCCCGGCAGGAGACCGGTCTGTTCCTCCTCGAGGGACCTCAGGCCGCGCGTGAGGCCCTCGCCTGGGAGCCCGAGACGGTGCTCGAGCTCTACGGCACTCCCACGGCACTCGAGAAGCACACCGACGTCCGCGATGCCGCCGTCGACGCCGACGTCGATGTGCAGTACACGACCGAAGCGGTTCTGGATGCCATGGCCGACACGGTCACGCCGCAGGGCATCGTCGCGGTGGCCCGGCAGTCGCCGACGGCTCTCAAGGACATCCTCGCCACGCAGCCGCGTCTGCTCGCCATCTGCGAGGAGGTGCGCGATCCGGGCAACCTCGGCACGATCATCCGCGCCGCCGATGCGGCGGGCGCGGACGCGGTGATCCTCACGGGTCGCACGGTCGACCTGTACAACCCGAAGGTCGTGCGTTCGACCACGGGGTCGCTGTTCCATCTCCCGGTCGCGGTCGATCTGGAGCTGAGCGACGTCGTCGAGCGCGTCCACGAGGTGGGGTTGCGGGTGGTTGCCGCCGATGTCGGGGGTGAGGATTTCCTCACGTCCCGCCGCCTGCTGGCCGAGCCGACGGCGTGGTTGTTCGGGAACGAAGCACGGGGCCTGGACGATTCCGCGCTCGGGTACGCGGATCTCTCGTTGCGGCTGCCCATCTACGGGCGAGCGGAGTCGCTGAACCTCGCCACCGCCGCGAGCGTCTGCCTGTACGAGACCGCCTTCGCCCAGCGCGCGGGCTGAGTCACCCGCTGTTACAGAACGGTTAAGGCGTCCGCAAGAAGGTGGTCGCATTCCCGGCCGTCTCATAGGGTGGGGAAATGGCATCCGTTCCCCCGGCGGGCTCCGAGCCCCTCGTCGTCGTCTCCGGCGTCCAGAAGCACTATGGACAGTTCCAGGCTCTGAAGGACATCGATCTGACCGTCGACCGCGGCGAAGTCGTCGTCGTCATCGGCCCCTCCGGCTCGGGCAAGTCGACCCTCTGCCGCACCATCAACCGCCTCGAGACGATCACGAGCGGATCGATCACGATCGACGGTGTGGCTCTGCCCGAAGAGGGCAAGGGATTGGCGAAGCTGCGTGCCGACGTGGGCATGGTCTTCCAGTCGTTCAACCTCTTCGCCCACTTGACGATCCTCGAGAACGTGACCCTCGGGCCGATCAAGGTCCGCAAGATGAAGAAGGCGGATGCCGAGAAAGAAGCGCGCGCTCTCCTGGACCGCGTGGGCGTGGGCCACCAGTCCGACAAGCTGCCCGCGCAGCTCTCGGGCGGGCAGCAGCAGCGCGTCGCGATCGCCCGCGCCCTCGCGATGAAGCCGAAGGTCATGCTCTTCGACGAGCCGACCTCGGCCCTCGACCCCGAGATGATCAACGAGGTCCTCGACGTGATGGTCGGACTCGCGAAGGACGGGATGACGATGATCGTCGTCACGCACGAGATGGGCTTCGCCCGCAAGGCCGCCAACCGTGTGGTGTTCATGGCCGACGGGCAGATCGTCGAGCAGGCCACGCCCGAGCAGTTCTTCACGCACCCCGAATCCGATCGTGCGAAGGACTTCCTCTCGAAGCTCATCACGCACTGACTCCGGGGCGGAACGACGAGGTTCCGCCGCCCGCACCGCCTCCGGCCGACCCGACGTGCCACCCCCTCGTATCCCCTCCGCACAGCACACGTAACCAAGGAGACATCACATGCGTAAGACACGTTTTCTCGCCGGCGCGAGTATCGTCGCCGCCGGCCTGCTGGCCCTGACGGCCTGTAACAGCGGTACCCCCGGCGCGGCGCCCGGAGCCGACGGCGCCAGCGACTCCACACAGCTGTGGGAGGTGGCATCCGGTGTCTCGCTCGACGGCAGCCCCACCTACGAGCGCATGGCCGCGGCCGACAAGGTCGTCGTCGGTGTCAAGGAGGACCAGCCCGGTCTCGGCTTCAAAGACCCCGTGAGCAACGAGCGCGGCGGCTTCGACGTCGAGGTCGCCCAGTGGATCGCCGCGTCGCTCGGGTTCGACGCCGACAAGATCGAGTACAAGACGATCCCGTCGGCCAACCGCGAGCAGGAGCTCGTCAACGGCAACATCGACTACTACGTCGGCACGTACTCCATCACCGACAAGCGCAAACAGCAGATCGACTTCGCCGGCCCGTACCTGATCACGGGCCAGGGCCTGCTGGTCGCGGCCGACGACGACTCGATCAACGGTCCCGACGACCTCGCCGGCAAGATCGTCTGCTCCGTGACGGGGTCCACGCCGCTGCAGCGCATCCGCGACGAGTACGCCCCTGGCGACACCGTCGAGTACGACACCTACACGCAGTGCCTCGAGCAGCTGCGCGCCGGTTCGATCGACGCGGTCACCACCGATCAGGCGATCCTCGCCGGCTACGTCGCGCAGGAGCCCGACGCCTTCAAGATCGCGGGCGACACCTTCAGCGAGGAGCGCTACGGCGTGGGCCTGCCCAAGGGTGACACCGTCCTGAAGGACCACATCAACACCCTGTTCAACGACGGTGGCGCGGTCTGGACCGCACTGTTCGAGAAGAACCTGGCACCGGCCGGCATCACGGGCGAGCAGCCCACCGCCGACGAGTGATCCGTTCGGGGGCGGCGCGCCGCGTCGCCCCCGAACCCCCGACCAAGACAAGGACCACGCATGGGTGTCATCACCGGCAACCTCGACATCTGGGGCGAAGCGCTCGTCGGCACGCTCGTGCTGTTCTTCGCCGGCGGCGCCCTCGCGCTCGTGCTCGGCATCATCGTCGGCGCGATGCGCGTCTCGCCCGTACCGATCGCGCGCGGCGTGGGGACGTTCTACGTCAACGCCATCCGCAACACTCCGCTCACGCTGGTGTTCTTCGCCTTCGTGTTCGCCCTGCCCCCGCTACTGGGTCTGCGTCTGACCGGTGATGTCTCGTTGACGCTGGGTATCTGCGCGCTCGGCATCTACACCGCCACCTACGTCGCCGAGGCGATCCGCTCCGGCGTCAACACGGTCCCGGTGGGTCAGGCCGAAGCCGCCCGTGCCCTCGGGCTCGGCTTCGGCCAGGTGATGGGCCTGGTCGTGCTGCCGCAGGCGTTCCGCTCGGTCATCCCCCCGATGATGAGCGTCTTCATCGCCCTGTTGAAGAACACCACCGTCGCCGCGGGCTTCTCCATCGTGAACCTCGGCTCGGTGCGCAACTACCTCAGCGAACGGGGCGAGAACGCCTTCGTCGTCATCCTGTGGATCATGGTGGCCTTCGTCGCCCTTGTGCTGCTGCTTTCGTGGCTCCAGCGAACTCTCGAGAACCGGTGGAGGATCGCCCGATGAGCAGTGTCCTGTACGACGTCCCGGGCCCCAAGGCGATCGCCCGCAACCGGATCCTCGGTGTGGTGACGATCCTGGTCGTGCTCGCCATCGTCGGATTCTTCGTGTGGCGGTTGGCCGCGACGGGTCAGTTCACGGCGCAGAAGTGGTCGGCCTTCACCTACAGCAACGTGTGGATGCAGGTCCTGCAGTCCACGCTGGCCACGCTCGCCGCGTTCGCCGCGGCCGCCGTCGGCGCGCTCGCCCTCGGTTTCGTCCTGGCGATCGGTCGCCTGTCCGACCACGCCTGGGTGCGCTGGCCGTTCACCGCGGTCATCGAGCTGTTTCGCGCCATCCCGGTGCTGATCTTCATGTTCTTGCTGTACTACGGCTTCCCGGTCATCGGCATCCGTATGGAGCCCTATTGGGCCGTCGTCATCGCGCTGGTCTGTTACAACGGCTCCGTGCTCGCGGAAGTCATCCGCGCCGGCGTCGAATCGTTGCCGCGGGGTCAGGGCGAGGCCGGGTACGCGATCGGTCTGCGGAAGGCGGGCGTCATGCGCCTGGTGCTGCTTCCGCAGGCGATCCGCGCCATGATGCCGGTGATCATCGCGCAGCTCGTGGTGACGCTGAAGGACACCGCTCTCGGCTTCATCATCACCTACCCCGAGCTGCTGTTCTACGCGAAGTACATCGGTGCGCAACCGAGCGTCGGTTCGCCGATCATCCCGGCAACGATCATCGTCGGCGTGATCTACATCTCCCTGTGCCTCCTGCTGTCGTATGTCGCCACCCTCGTCGAGAAGCGACTGCGCCGCTCGCCGCGCTCCGCGCAGGTCGCGGCCGCCGCACCGCAGCAGGCCGGCACGGACACCGAGCTCATCGTCGCTCAGCGCGGGCTCGGCAAGAACGACGCGTCAGGTCTGTGACCGCAGGCGGGCGGGGGAGTGTCCCCGCCCGTCGGTAGACTCTCATCTCGTGTCCGACGCACCCGAGATCACCCCCGAGGCCGTCGCCTCCGCCGTCGATGCCGCTCTCGCGGCGATCGCCGGTGCCGCGACGACCGCAGACCTGAAGGCCGCTCGCTCCGCTCACGCGGGGGAGCAGTCCTCGCTCGCCCGCCTGAACGCCCAGCTGCGCAACGTCGCCCCCGAGAACAAGGCCGAGTTCGGCAAGCTCGTCGGCCAGGCGCGCGGCCGCGTGAATCAGGCCTTCGCCGCCCGCGAGGGCGAGCTCGCCGAGGCCGAGACCGTCGCGCGGCTCGAAGCGGAGCGGGTGGATGTCACGGCCCTGCCGCAGCGCGCCCGCGTGGGAGCGCGGCATCCGATCTCGCTCCTGCAAGAGCAGGTGTCCGACATCTTCGTCGGCATGGGGTGGGAGATCGCCGAGGGCCCCGAACTCGAGCACGAGTGGTTCAACTTCGACGCGCTGAATTTCGACGTCGATCACCCGGCGCGGCAGATGCAGGACACGTTCTTCGTCGACCCGGTCGCCCGCCACCTCGTCATGCGCACGCACACGAGCCCCGTCCAGGTGCGGTCGATGCTCGAGCGCGACCTGCCGATCTACGTGCTGTGCCCCGGTCGGGTGTATCGGACCGATGAGTTCGACGCGACGCACCTCCCCGTCTTCACGCAGTTCGAGGGTCTGGTCATCGACAAGGGCATCACGATGGCCCACCTCAAGGGCACGCTCGACCACGCCGCCCGGGTCCTGTTCGGCCCCGAGGCCAAGACGCGCTTCCGCGCGAATTTCTTCCCGTTCACTGAGCCGAGCGCCGAGCTCGACCTGTGGCACCCGACCTTCAAGGGCGGGGCGCGCTGGATCGAGTGGGGCGGCTGCGGGATGGTGAACCCCAACGTCCTGCGTGCCGCGGGCATCGATCCCGAGGAGTACTCGGGCTTCGCGTTCGGCATGGGCATCGAGCGCACGCTCATGTTCCGCAGCGACGTGCAAGACATGCGCGACATGGCCGAGGGCGATGTCCGCTTCAGCGAGCAGTTCGGAATGGTGGTCTGATGCGCGTCCCGCTCTCCTGGTTGCGCGAGTACGTCGACGTGCCCGCGGATGCCACGGCCGACGACGTCCTCGCGGCGCTGGTGTCCGTCGGATTCGAAGAAGAAGACGTGCATCGCTTCGAGCTCGAAGGCCCCATCGTCGTCGGTGAGGTGAAGGAGTTCACTCCCGAGCCGCAGTCCAACGGCAAGACGATCCGCTGGTGCCAGGTCGACGTCGGCGAAGAGCACGGTGGCGTCCGTGGCATCGTGTGCGGCGCCGGCAACTTCTTCGAGGGCGACAAGGTCGTGGTGACCCTGCCCGGCTCCGTTCTGCCCGGGCCGTTCCCGATCGCGGCACGCAAGACCTACGGTCATGTCTCGGACGGCATGATCGCCTCGGCGAAAGAGCTCGGACTCGGCAGCGAGCACTCCGGCATCCTGCGCCTGGTCGACCTCGGCATCGACGCTCCCGTGGGCTCCGACGCGATCGCGCTGCTCGGCCTGGACGACATCGCCGTCGAGATCAACGTCACCCCCGACCGCGGGTACGCGCTGTCTCTGCGCGGTGTCGCCCGCGAGTACTCGCACGCCACCGGCGCGGTCTTCCGCGACCCGGGCGCCGGTCACGACGCCGCGCGCGACCGCACGCCGCAGGGCTTCCCGATCACGGTCGATGACGTCGCGCCCATCCGTGGCCGCGTCGGCGCGAGCCAGTTCGTCGCGCGCATCGTCCGCGACGTGGACCCCTCGCGTCCCACGCC
>NZ_CAKKMM010000070.1:0-14017 GCF_918698205.1 Microbacterium sp. Bi128
CCGCGAGGAGGTCGCGTTCCTCGAGGCCCTGAGCGCCCCCATCCCGCGCAAACGGCCCACGACCGGCTTCGCGCACTGAACCGGGGCGTGAACCGCGGAAGACAGCGTCAGGCCTGCGGGGCGGGCTCGGCCTCCGCGTCGTCGGCGACCACGAGGGGCTTCGCGGCCCCCGAGAAGAGCCCGGATGCCACGATCAGACCGACCACGATCAGCAGCGTGTTCAGCAGGCCGATGTGGTCGCCGATCCACCCGAGGATCGGCGGGCCGCACAGGAATGCGACGTAGCCGATCGTGGCGGCGGCCGCGACGCGCGAGGCTGCCTTGGCGGGGTCGTCGGCGGCGGCCGACATGCCGATGGGGAAGCCGAGCGAGGCACCGAGACCCCACAGGGCGGCGCCGATGTAGACCAGCGGTCCGAACGGCGCGACGATGAACAGCAGAAGGCCCGCGGCGGCCGTGACCGCGAGGATCCGCAGCACCCACACGCGCCCGAAACGGTCCACGACCGGCCCGCCCGCGAGACGCCCGAGGGTCATCGCGACCGAGAACACCGCCAGAACGGCCGGGCCCGCTTCTTCGGGGGCGCCGTGGCCGAAGACGACCGCCGAGGGGAGCCAGTCGTTGGCGCTGCCCTCGGCGAAGGCCATACCGAGCATGATGACGCCGAGCGTGTAGGTCCGCGGCTCGCGCCACGCGGACAGGGACTCGCCGAGCCGCTCGCGCCAGTGCGCGCGCTGCTCGGCGGGCGCGGCATCCATGGCCGTCTCCCGGGCGGGCACGTTCGCGATCGCCACGACGGCCACGACCGCGATCACGATGCCCATCGCGACGCAGTGCGCGATCACGTCGACGTTCCCGCGCACGGCGAGGAAGCCGATCCCGGCCCCGATCACGGTGCCGAAGCTGAAGAAGGCGTGCAGCAGCGGCATCACGGTGCGCCCCGTGGCCTTCTCGAGGGCGGCGCCCTCGACGTTCATCATGACGTCGACGGATCCGTTGCCGAACCCGAACAGGGCGAGACCGACGAGGGCGACGCCGAACAGCTGGAGCGTGTCCGATCCGAGCCCGATGATGACGACACCCACGGCGACGCAGATCAGCGCCGCGAGCATGCCCCGACGCGCACCCAGCCGGGCCATGATGACGGGCGCGACCGACAGGCCGATGATGGATGCCACCCCCATGCCCAGCAGCAGCAGGCCGACGCCGGAGTTCTCGATGCCGAGGGACTCGCGGATGGCGGGCACACGCGACGCCCACGTCGAGATGCTCAGCCCGCTGGCGAGGAAGATCGCGCAGATCGCGATGTACCAGCGCACGAGGCGCGCACGGGTGAGCACGGAATCCATGTCGCCAGAGTATCGAGGATGGTCTCGCAGATCGAATCGATTCGAGCCGGCGGGGAGGGGAGGTACGATCAGGCGGTGAGCACGCGCCGCGCCACCATCAGCGACGTCGCCCGAGAGGCGGGCGTCTCCGCGTCGACGGCATCGGTGGTCTTCAGCGGCAACACGCCGACCTCCGAAGCCACGCGGGCCCGCGTGCTCGCCGCGGCCGCGAAACTCGGCTACACCGGGCCCGACCCCCGAGCGGCCTCGTTGCGCCGCGGCAGATCGGGGATCGTCGGCGTCGTCTTCGACCAGCACCTCGGGACCGCCTTCCTCGATCCCGTCACCACGCACATGATGGACGGCCTCGCCGACGGCGTCTCCCGTCTCGGGGCGGCGCTGCTCCTCCTGCGCGACGACGGCGAGATGGTGCGCGAGCCCTCGCTGCAGACCGCTCCGATCGACGCCGCCGTGCTGATCGGCTGCAGCCCGCGCCTGCGCGATTCGCTCGAGATCGTGCGGGCCCGCGGCATCCCCGTCGTCGTCGTCGAGGGCGATGCCGGGCCGGGCGTTCCCCGCGTCCTGCTCGACAACGTCGAGGCCCAGCGCGAGGCGGCCCGGTATGTGGCCGATCTCGGTCACCGCGACGTCGTGCTCGTCACTCTCCCCGTCGACATCGAGCGACGCCGCGGGTGGATCGCCGATGACGCCGTCGTGAGCGTCCACGTGACCGCCGATCGCCTCGCCGGTGCGCGTGAGGTCTTCCCACAGGCCCCCGCGCTGGCCGCCGCCGGCAGCTCGATCGACGAGGGCGCGATCGCCGGGCGCGCGATCTTCGCCGATCCCGACCGGCGTCCCACCGCCGTGATCGCACAGACCGACCTGCTGGCCGCCGGGGTCATCCGGGCCGCCGAAGAAGCCGGTCTGCGCGTGCCGCTCGATGTCAGTGTGACCGGCTTCGACGGTGTCGTCGTGGATGGTCTCGCGCCCCACGTGCTCACGACGCTCGTGCAGCCGGCGACCGCCAAGGGCCGGGCCGCTGGCGAGGCCGTATCGGCGATGATCGAGGGATCCACGCCCGCCGGCCTGGACCTCACGTGCGTCTTCCGGGTGGGCACGACGACCGCCCCGCCGCGTACCACATGAGGTCCTCGGCGCAGGGCTACGGATGCTCCCGGTAGAATAAGAGTCCACACCCCGAGAGCCCGGGCATTTGCCCGTCGACCCCGAGGAGGCCCACGCTGCTGGCATTCCTCGGCGCGTTCGCGCTCGTCCCGATGCTGTTGCCTCTCCTGGTGGCCCGCATCGGAGCTCGTGCGTTCTACGTCGCAGCGGTTCTGCCGGCACTCGCCTTCGCATACGCGATCGTGCAGGCCCCCGCCGTCTTCTCCGGCGACATTCCCTTCGAGGAATACTCCTGGATCCCGGGGCTCGGCATCTCGCTCTCGATGCGCATGGACACGCTCGGCTGGCTCCTGACGCTGGTCGTGACCGGGGTCGGCGCATTGGTCATGCTCTACTGCCGCTGGTACTTCCGCGGCAAGACGCAGGGCGTCGGCCAGTTCTCCGCGGTGCTCCTGGCCTTCGCCGGAGCGATGTACGGCCTCGTCCTGACCGACGACATCGTCGTGCTGATCATGCTGTGGGAGGTCACGAGCGTCCTGTCGTACCTGCTCATCGGGTATTACCACGGTCGCGCTGCCAGCCGCCGTGCCGCCCTGCAGGCGCTGCTGGTGACCACGCTCGGCGGTCTGGTGATGCTGATCGGTGTCGTGCTGATCGTCGTCCAGTCCGGCACCACGAGCTTGTCGGCCATCCTCGCGGACCCGCCCGTAGGCCCCGTCGTCGACGTCGCCGTGCTGCTCCTCCTCGTCGGTGCGCTGAGCAAGTCCGCGATCTTCCCCTTCCATTTCTGGCTGCCCGGCGCCATGGCCGCCCCGACGCCGGTCAGCGCCTACCTGCACGCGGCGGCGATGGTGAAGGCGGGCATCTACCTCGTCGCGCGCCTCGCCCCGGGGTTCGCCGACACTCCGCTCTGGCGGCCCACGCTCATCACGTTGGGCGTGTTCACGATGCTCCTCGGCGGTTTCCAGGCGCTGCGCGAGCGCGACCTAAAACGCATCCTCGCCTTCGGTACCGTGAGCCAGCTCGGCTTCCTGACCGTGATGCTCGGGTACGGGACTCGGGATGCCGCTCTCGCCGGCGTCGCACTCCTGCTCAGCCACGCCCTGTTCAAGTCGTGCCTGTTCCTCGTCGTCGGCGTCATCGACCGCCAGCTCTCCACTCGCGACATCGGGGAACTCTCGGGCCTCGGCCGGCAGGCGCCGGTCATGGCGACCGCCTCGTTCATCGCGATCGCGTCGATGGCGGGCGTCATCCCCACTCTCGGCTTCGTGGCGAAAGAGACGGCGCTGACGGCGCTGTGGCACGAGGCCACCGCCGGAGCGCCCTGGGGCCTCGTCGCCCTGTTCGGTGTCGTCGCCGGTTCCGCGTTGACGGCGGCCTATGGCATCCGGTTCCTCTGGGGCGCGTTCTGGACGAAGCCCTCCATCGAGCGCACCGAGTGGCCCGACCCGCCGATCGGGTTCCTCGCCTCCCCCGTGCTCCTGTCGGGGGCGACCCTCGCGCTGGGCTTCCTCGCCCCCATGCTCGACGGGTGGCTCGCGCCGTACGCCGATGGACTGCCCGAGGCGACCGCGGGAGTCCCGGCGCCCGAGTACCCGTACCACCTCGCGCTGTGGCACGGTCTCGAGCCTGCGCTGTTCCTGTCGCTGGGCACCCTGGCACTGGGTGCGGCCATCTTCTGGGTCGTGCGGCGCACGCAGCTGCACCGTCGGCGGCGCGTCCTCCCCTTTACGGCGAACGACGTCTACAACGCCGTCGTGCGCGGGATCGACCGCACGTCGGAGTGGACGACGGCGCGCTTCCAGCGCGGATCGCTGCCCTTCTACGTCGGGACGATCTTCGTCGTGCTGGTCGTCGCCGAGGGCACCGCGCTCATCGCGTCCGACGAGTGGCGCGCGCAGCTCGACGCGTGGCAGTCCCCCGCGCAGCTCATCGCGGCTCCCATCATGATCGCCGCCGGAATCCTCGCCGTCCGCGCACGCAAGCGCTTCACGGGTGTGGCGCTGGTGTCGGTGACGGGGCTGGGCATGGTGGTGCTCTTCGGCACGAGCGGCGCCCCCGACCTCGCGCTCACCCAGGTGCTCATCGAGACCGTCACCCTCGTGGTGTTCGCCCTCGTCCTGCGCCGGCTCCCCGCCCGCATGGGCGAGCACAACGCCTCCGTCGCGCCCCTGGCGCGGGCGGCGCTCGGCGTCGGGGTCGGACTCACGATGGCCATCGTCGCCATCGTCGCCACCGGTGCGCGGCAGGACCTCCCCATCTCGCTGGAATGGCCCGCCCTCGCGTACGAGATCGGTCACGGCCGCAACGTCGTCAACGTCGCGCTCGTCGACCTCCGCGGCTGGGACACGATGGGCGAGCTGTCGGTGCTCATCCTCGCGGCCACGGGCGTGGCATCCCTCGTCTTCATCACCGATCGCAGCGACAACCTCTCCCGCCGCCGGTCCGGCACCGCCCGCAGCCGCGTGGGCCTCGGCCGCCGCCGGCCGCTCATCGAGACCGACAGTGGTGTGCGTGCGCAGCGTGCGGGAGAGTCCGACGCCCCGCGCGCATGGCTCATTTCGGGGTCGAAGGTGCAGCCCGAGAACCGGTCGATCCTGATGGAGATCATCATCCGGGTGCTCTTCCACGTGATCATCATCGTCTCGCTCTACCTGCTCTTCGCGGGGCACAATCTCCCCGGTGGCGGGTTCGCCGGCGGCCTCGTCGCGGGCATGGCCCTCGTGATGCGGTACATCGCCGGCGGGCGGTGGGAGCTCGGCGCCGCCGCGCCCACCGACGCGGGGCGACTGCTGGGCGCGGGCATGGCGATCGCCGTCCTCTGCGCGATCGTCCCGCTGTTCTTCGGGTTCGCACCGCTGCAGAGCTTCACGTTCGAGGGCGAGATCCCCGTCATCGGTCACTGGGAGTTCGTCACCAGCACGATCTTCGACGTCGGTGTGTACCTCGTGGTCATCGGCCTCGTGCTCGACGTCCTCCGCAGTCTCGGCGCCGAGGTCGACCGGCAGTCCAAGGATGCCGTCGACACCGAGGCGGTGACGCTTCCGTGACCATCTCGTTCGTCCTCGTCGTCATCATGGCCGTGCTCTTCGCGTGCGGCGTCTACGCCATGCTCGAGCGCAGCCTCACCCGCGTGCTGATCGGCTTCCTGCTGCTCGGCAACGCGGCCAATCTGCTGCTGCTGATCGTCATGGGCCGCCCGGCCATGGCGCCGTTCTACGACGGCGGGCAGACCGACTCCGCCGACATGTCCGACGCCCTGCCGCAGGCGCTGACCCTCACCGCCATCGTCATCACCTTCGGCATCTCGGCGTTCCTGCTCGCCCTCATCTACCGTTCGTGGCAGCTCGGCGAGGCCGACACCGTGGTCGACGACGCCGAGGATGTCGCGCTCCGCGAGCGCGCGGCATCCGAGCCCGAGGATGCCATCGACGACGAATCCCGCTCGGACGACGACGATGTGACGACCGACTTCGTCGGCGACGACGTCTCACCCATCCGCGTGCTGCACCAGGGCGACCTCTCGCACCTGGTGGACGATGCCCCGGTCGACCGCGTCGCCGTCCGCCGCACCCGGCCCGAAGGCGACACCCGCGGCCCGGAGGGCGGCATCGGCGACGCCGAGGACGATGCCCGCGATCCCGAGGACGGTGATCGCTCGTGAGCGCCCTGGTTCCCCTGCTCGTCGGCATCCCCCTCATCGGCGCGGCCATCAACCTCGTCTTCGGTCGCCGCAAGAAGACGCAGATCGTCGTGTCGGTGGCATCCCTGACGCTCGTGCTCGTGCTCGCCGCGATCCTGCTCGTCGCCGTCGACACGACCACCGGTCCCATCGCCGTGGCGATCGCCGGGTGGGACATCCCGCTCGGCATCGTGCTGTACGTCGACGTCCTGGCGGCGCTGCTGGTGATGGTGTCGGCCATCGTGCTGCTGGCGGTGCTGCTGTTCTCGATCGGGCAGGGAGCTGCCGACAACGACGAAGACACCCCGGTCTCGATCTTCTATCCGGCGTATCTGATCCTGGGTGCGGGCATCTTCAACGCCTTCATCGCGGGCGACCTGTTCAACCTCTACGTCGGTTTCGAGATCCTGCTCGTGGCCTCGTACGTGCTCATCACTCTCGGCAGCACCGAGTCGCGCATCCGCACCGGCGTGGTCTACATCGTCGTCTCGCTGGTGTCGTCGATCCTCTTCCTCGCGGCGATCGCGATGGTCTACGGCGCCCTCGGCACCGTGAACATGGTGCAGATCAGCGAGCGGATGGCGCAGCTGCCGCAGGACATCCAGACGATCCTGCACCTCATGCTGCTGCTCGCGTTCGCGATCAAAGCCGCCGTCTTCCCGCTGTCGTTCTGGCTCCCCGACTCCTACCCCACGGCACCGGCGCCGGTCACGGCGGTGTTCGCCGGCCTGCTGACGAAGGTGGGCGTCTACGCGATCATCCGCACCGAGACGCAGCTGTTCGTCGACAACGACCTCAACTTCCTGCTGATGATGGTCGCGCTGGCGACCATGATCGTCGGCATCCTCGGCGCGGTCGCGCAGGCCGAGCTCAAACGCATCCTGTCGTTCACGCTGGTCAGCCACATCGGGTACATGATCTTCGGGCTGGCGATCAACACCCCGCTGGCGGTGGGTGCGACGATCTACTACATCGTCCACCACATCATCGTGCAGACGACCCTGTTCCTGGCCGTGGGCCTCATCGAGCGCCGAGCCGGGAGCACCTCCATCCTCAAGGTGAAGGGGCTCATGCGTGCGGCCCCGTTGCTGGCGGTGCTGTACTTCATCCCGGCGATCAACCTCGGTGGACTACCCCCGTTCTCGGGCTTCATCGGCAAGTACGCGCTGTTCGACGCCGGTGCCCAGGTGGGGACGCCGGTGATGATGGTGCTGATCGTCGGCGGCATCGCGACCTCGATCCTCACGCTGTACGCGCTCATGCGGGCGTGGAACCTCTCGTTCTGGCGCGAAGAGAACGACTCCACCGAGACCCTCGAGCGGATCGCCTACCTGGGCAACGCCCCCGCGGCATCCATCTCGACCGAGCGCCGCACGATCCCCCGCATCATGACGTTCGCGACGGCGGGGATGGTCGTCGTCACGCTCTCGCTGACGGTGTTCGCCGGCCCGCTGCTGGACGTGTGCCTGCGCGCCGGTGAGCGCATCACTGACGGCATCACGCTCGTGCAGTTGCAGGAACAGGTGGCTGATCGATGAGCCCCTCACGCCGGTCGCAGTTCGGCTTCTTCGCGCAGCAGTTGCCCTTCTTCGTCATCCTCGTCGCGCTGTGGATGCTGCTGTGGGGACAGTTGACGTGGTTGGCGCTGATCACGGGACTCGTGGCCGCCGTGTTCGTCACCCGTGTGTTCCGCCTTCCGCCCGTCGACCTGTCGGGCCGCTTGAACCTTTGGTACGGACTCGTCTTCGTCGCGACGTTCTTCGCCGCCGTCGTGCGCGGCTCGCTCGTCGTGGCGTGGCAGGTGCTGGACTTCCGGCGGCCGCCGGGTGCGGCGATCATCGCGGTTCCGCTGCGCGTCGACGACGACGTCATCATGGCGCACACGGCGGTGACGGCCTCCCTCATCCCCGGTTCCTTGATCATCGACGTCGACCGCGAGGGGCGCACTCTCTTCCTGCACACCATCGGCATCCGCAGTGACGAGGATGCCGAGCACCACCGCCGCGTCGTGCTCGGCTGGGAGGCGCGCATCACGCGGGCCGTGGGTTCGCGCGAGCAGCTCGCCGATCTGCGTCGCCAGATCGCCCAGGCCGACGAGGACGCCCACCACGGGGCGGCTTCGCCCCGCGACGGACGGACCCCGCTATGACCGCTCTCGTCATCGTCATCCTCGTCGTTTTCGCCGTCGCCGCGGTGTTGGCGCTCATCCGGCTCGTCATCGGTCCGTCCATCCTGGACCGCGCCGTCGCCGCAGACGTGCTGCTGACCGAGGTGCTGTGCATCCTCGGGGCCGACATGGTCATCAACCACCACACGCGCTCACTCCCGACGATGCTCATCATCGCCGCGGTCGGCGTCTTCGGGTCGATCGCGGTGGCCCGCTTCGTGGCGCGGAAGGAGAACCCCCGGTGACCCTGGAATCCGTGCTCGACGTCGTCGCCCTCGTGCTCGTGCTGATCGGCGCGGTGCTGTGCCTGACCGCGACGATCGGTCTGCTGCGCTGGCGCGATGTGCCCTCACGTCTGCACGCGGCGACGAAGCCGCAAGTGCTCGGCGTGGTGCTCATCGTGACCGCGGTCGTGCTGGCGCTGCGCACGTGGGAGGCGCTGGCGTTCGGCATCCCGATCGTGCTGATCCAGTTCGCCACCGCGCCGCTCGCCGCGCACATGGTCGGCCGTGCCGCCTACCGCAACCGGACGATCGACGAGGCCGGCCTGTACGTCGACGACCTGCAGCACCGCACCGAGGACGGCGGCTCGATCGCCGCTCCCTCCCGCCCCGAGAGCTGAGGGCACCCCAGCGATAAACGCCGTCCGTGGTGAGACACGCGGCGTCGCAGCGTGTCTCAGCAGGAACGGCGTTTATCGCGATGCCGCCGCGGGCGTCGGCGCGCCTCAGCCGAGCGCGATGGGCTCGGGCTCGCGTTCGGCGTCGGCCGACTCCTGCAGCGCTGACTTGGCGCGGAGCGGCGGCGTGCGGAAGAACAGCGTGAGCACGAAGGCGATGAGCGCGACGGCCATGCCGACCCAGTAGACGCTGGTCGTCGACTCGTTGAACGACACCAGCATCGGCTTGCTCAGCCGCGGGTCGGCGCCGTTCAGGAACGACGTGTCGTCCATCGTGCTGTTGTCGAACGAGGAGTCCGACGAGCCCGACGCGTCGATGATCTGCGGCACGGCCTGGTCGACGAAGGCGCGGCGCGCGGTGGCATCCGAGAAGTCGAGCGTCACGGTGCCGTCGGCGGCGACCCGGGCGACCGGGACCTGCTGCTGGATCGCGGCGCCGGCCTGCGCGATCGCCTGCGTCTGCGCGGCCGCGGTGGCCTGGTCCTGCGCGGCGGCCGGAATCGTGCCCGCCGCGACCTGCTGCGCGACAGCGTCGGCGGCGGCGGTCTTCGCCTGCGCGATACCGTCCTGCGCACCGCTGAGGGCGCCGTCCGAGAGCTTCTCGACGAACGGGTCGTAGACCTTCTGCATGATGCCCTGGTTGGCGGGAGCCGCTGCGACCGTCGGGTCGAGGGCGGCATCCAGGGCGTCGGTCAGCGACGCGGGGTCGCGGAAGTTCGCCTGCAGGTTCACCGGTACGAGCGTGAACAGCAGCGACAGCAGCACCGCCGTGCCCAGGGTTCCACCGATCTGACGGAAGAAGGTGGATGCCGAGGTGGCCACGCCGATGTCACGCGGGCCGACCGAGTTCTGCGAGGCGATGGTGAGGGTCTGCATCAGCTGGCCGAGGCCGAGGCCGATGAGCAGCATGGAGCCGGCGATCTGCCAGTACGAGGTGTCGTACCGCACGAGCGTCAGGGTGAAGAAGCCGAGGGCCATGCAGGCGGTGCCGATGGTCGGGAAGATCCGGTAGTGGCCCGTGCGGGAGATGATCTGGCCGCTCACGATCGACGAGATCATGAGACCGAGGATCATCGGCAGCAGCTGGAACCCGCTCTCGGTCGGGCTGGAGCCCAGCACCAGCTGCAGATACAGCGGCAGGGTCAGCATCGCGCCGAACATGGCGAATCCGACGAAGATGCCGATCACGGTCGCCATCGAGAACGTCGACGAACGGAAGAGCTTCAGCGGGATGAGGGCGTCGTCCTTCATCGTGCGCTCGATGAGGATGAAGGCCAGGATGCCGAGGCCGCCGACGACGTAGCAGGCGATCGCGATGGGCGAGGTCCAGCCCCACTCGCGGCCCTGTTCGGCCACGAGCAGCAGTGGCACGAGGGCGATGACGACCGTCGCCGCACCGAACCAGTCGATGCGTACCGATCCATGCGGGTGGCGGGGGATGTGCAGGAACCGCAGCACGATGGCCAGGGCGACGAGGCCGATCGGCACGTTGATGAGGAACACCCAGCGCCAGCCGGCGATGAAGAGGATCTCGGGGGCGCCGGCGAACAGTCCGCCCACGAGCGGTCCGATGACCGAGGAGATGCCGAAGACGGCCAGGAAGTAGCCCTGGTATTTGGCGCGCTCGCGCGGGGCGAGGATGTCGCCCATGATCGCCAGTGGCATCGACATCAGTCCGCCCGCGCCCAGGCCCTGGATCGCGCGGAAGGCGGCGAGTTCGACCATCGAGGTCGAGAAGCTCGCCGCGATCGAGCCGAGGATGAAGATCACGATGGCGATGAGGAACAGCGGGCGTCGTCCGAAGATGTCGGAGAGCTTGCCGTAGATGGGCGTCGAGATCGTCGACACGATCAGGTAGGCGGTGGTCACCCAGGCCTGCTGACTGAGGCCGTTGAGGTCGTCGCCGATGGTGCGGATCGCGGTGCCGACGATGGTCTGGTCGAGCGCGGACAGGAACATCCCGGCCATGAGCCCGAAGATGACGAACAGGATCTGGCGGTGAGTCATCACCGGGGTGCTTCGGGTGGTCGGGGTCGACACGGCAGCAGTGGTCACGTTTCCTCGGGAGGGCGAGAGGGCCGAAAAGGGATGCCGCACGGCAGAGGCGCGCGACGTGGACCGGGAAGACGGGTGTCGCCGGTGCCGAAAAGAAGTTGTGTTTTGTCAACTATACGGCTGGCGAGGCCTCGCGCGGGCGCGTTCTCCCGAGGTTCAGATCTCGGCTTCGGCCGCGTCGCTCTCGGCCTGCGGTGAGGCGGAGCCCTCGGACGGGTCCGGTGTGTGCGTGCGGGCCTCGAGTTCGCCCGCCTCTCGCTCCTCGCGACGGCCCTCGGCGAGGAAGGCCAGACGGGTCAGGCACTCGTGATTGCGCAGCCGCAGCAGAGGCCGCCACAGGATGCCGGGAAGCAGCGCCGGCAGCCCCGACACGGGCTCCTCGGCGATCGTGACGGCGATCCCGTCGCCGTGCGGACGGACGTCGAAACGGATGACACCGCGTCCCAGCGGTCCGGCCTTGGGGCGCAGTCGCACCCGGCGCGGCGGGTCCCACTCCACCATCTCGGTCGTGTCGTGCAGCATCACCGGCCACACCCCCAGCGAGTGGTGGATCCGGGTGCCCTCTTGCGGCCACTCCGCGTCGACATCGCGCATGCGGGCCGCGCCCACGACCCAGACCGGGTACAGCCAGCCGTCGGAGAGCACGGCGAACAGGTCGTCCGGTGTGCAGCGCATCAGGCGGGTGTTGCGGCTGGCCATGGCATCCCCTCGCGGTCCTCGTCCCCCGACCCTATTCCGCCGGGGGCTCCGCGCGCGCTCTCGACGCTCGTCGCGACCTCAGCCGATGAGGCTCGGCTGCAGGTCGTGGAGCGTCCGGTGGTGCGTCATGCGTGTCACACCCAGCGCGGCGAGCAGCACGCCACCCACCAGCCAGGCGCCGAGCACGAGCAGGTCCGTGCCCACGCGGTCCAGGTCTCCGCCGTACATCACCTGCCGCATGGCATCCACCACGTAGCCCATCGGCAGCACGTGGTGCAGCGCGGCGAGTGGCGCGGGGAGCGTCTGCCAGGGGAAGGTCCCGCCCGCTGTCACCAGCTGCAGCACCATCAGCACCAGGCCGAGGAACTGACCGACCGACCCGAGCCACACGTTCAGCGCGAGCACGATCGCGGCGTAGGTCGCCGAGGCGAAGAGCAGGATGCCGAGCGCGGCCAACGGATTGGCGAACGAGAACTGCAGCGTGACGGCGAGCACCGTGAACAGGCCCACCATCTGCACCGAGCCGAGCGCGGCCGGGGTGAGCCACCCGGCGAGCGTGACGCGGAAGGGGGAGCGCAGCGCCGTCACGGCGCGCTTGGAGACCGGCTTGACGATGAGGAACAGCGCGTAGATGCCGATCCAGCCGGCCAGTGCCGCGAAGAAGGGCGCGAGGCCGGCGCCGTAGTTCTGCGCCTTGGTGACCGACGTCGACCCGACGCTGACCGGGTCGGAGATCGTGGCCGCCTGCGCCTGGCGGGTCTGGTCGTCGGAGTCGGGGATCTGCTGCACGCCCGACGCCAGACCGTCGCGCAGCTTCGCCGCCCCGTCCGAGAGCTGGCCGAGACCGCCGTCGAGGGCGCTCGCCCCGTCGCGCAGTTGCGCGGCGCCCGAGGCCGCGGTGGCTGCGCCGTCGGCGAGAGCGGAGGCGCCGTCGGCGGCGCCGGCCGCGCCCGAGGCGAGCGTGGCGCTCCCGTCGGCGACCTGGCGGGCGCCGGAGTCGAGGCGGTCGATCTGCGTCACGGTGTCCTGCACGCGGGCGTTCGCCGTCTCGAGGCGCTGGCCGACGGGGTCGAGTCGGGAGAGCACCTCGTCGACCTTCTGCGGGTCGACCCCGGCGTCGGCGAGGGCGGCCGCGATGTCGCTGCGGGCCTGCGGAAGCAGCGCCGCGGCCTCACCAGCGGCCGTGCCGACCTGGCGGGCGACGGTGTCGATACGGTCGACCCCGCCCGCCACCTGTTGGGCGCCGTCCGCGACGCGCGCCGACCCGTCGCGCAGCTGCGCGGTGCCGTCGCGCAGTTGCGCCGCGCCGTCCGAGAGCCGGGCGGTGCCCTCGGCGAGCTGCGCCGAACCGGAGGCCAGCTGCGCCGACCCGTTCTTCGCGGTGCCGAGACCGTCGACGAGCTGCGTCGCGCCGGTCGTGGCATCCACGAGGCTCACCCGGATCGTGTGGAGCGCATCCAGCAGAGTAAGCCCGGCCTCGTCGACGACCTTCTGCGCGACCGAGGCCTGGATCCGCGAGACGGCCTGCGAGCCGATCGTGGACGCGAGGTAGTTGTTGGCGTCGTTCGTGCGCAGCTCGATCGCGGCCTGTCGCGGCGCGCCGCTCGACAGGGATGCCACGGCGTCGCTGAAGTCGGACGGGATCGTCACGATGAAGTCGAAGTCGCCGCGCTCGAGTCCTGTCGAGGCCTGCTCGGCGTCGATCCGGTGCCATTCGAACGTGTCGCCGCCGAGCAGCTGGTCGGCCGCTTCGTCGCCGAGATTGCGCTGCTGGCCGTTGATGTCGGCGCCGCGGTCGTCGACGACGAGGGCGACGGGCACGTGCGAGAGGTTGCCGTACGGGTCCTGGTTGGCCCACAGGTACAGGCCGCCGTAGAGGATCGGCACGGCCAGGAGCGCCACGAGGGCGAGCACCGACATGCGGGTCGCCGTGAGGCGGCGCAGCTCCGCCGTGATCATCTGGGGGATCTTCACCGCACGTCCTCCTGCCGGGTGCCGTCGGTCGTGACGGGAGCGGGGCCGCGTCGCGTGGTCTGGTCGGAGGTGTCCAGGGTCGTGCGCGAGGCCTCCCCGGCGATGACGAGCACCGCGTATCCGCGTTCGGCGAACTCCTCGGCGATGCGCCACCACGCGCCGGGCTCGCCGCCGTGACGGTCGGGGGCGACGAGCACGAGCCCCTCGACGCCCCGGCGGAGTGCGGCGAGCTCGAGCAGCATCCGGATCCGCTGCGCCGGCTCGACATTGCCGATCGGCAGGGATGCCAGCGACTCCAGGCCGATGCC
>NZ_CAKKMM010000071.1:0-13865 GCF_918698205.1 Microbacterium sp. Bi128
CCCGAATAGAACCCGTGATCACCCGCCGGGTTCGAAGGTTGGAGACCATCCTCATGTCCCGCCGATCATCCGCCTGACCGCGAGATTCCATCACAACCTGGTCGACGGCCTCGAGTCCCTCCACCTCGTGGAACAGTCGTTCCATGCAGCTGCGCCGCCGACGTTCTGCGGAGTCGCTGCCCGGTGGCTCGACGACCACTGCCCAATGGATGAACGGCATCTCGGAGATCAGCTCGATGGTTGCCGCTCGCACGGAGTCGACTGACTCGTACCAGTGCAACTTCTTCTGGCGCCGAGGCTTGAGTCGCATGAGACGCTGCCGAAGATCATCTAAGTCCTCCACGAGCGGCATCGACGCAACCATGATGTACGGGCCGCCGTGCCCAGTGCCGTTCGGCTCGGACTCATCGACGAAGGCGTACTGCATCAGCCCTCGCGCCGCGCGATCCCCAGGCTGGGGATTCGCGGTGATGTGAGCATGACGCGAGGCTACATGGACACGACGCCTGCGATGGATCGACTGTGGATGCCGACCTCCGCACGCCCTGATTCATCGCATGTCGCGGACCGGGGCGACGGAGTCGGGACGCAGGTCGAGCCGACGAAGCAACTGAGCGTTCAGTGCCACGACGATCGTCGACAGCGACATCAGGATCGCGCCCACCGACATCGGCATCACGAACCCGATCGGCGCGAGCACGCCCGCGGCCAACGGCACCGAGATCAGGTTGTACCCGGCCGCCCACCACAGGTTCTGCCGCATCTTGCGGTAGCTCGCGCGCGAGAGCTCGATGACCGAGATCACCGAGCGCGGGTCGTCGCTGGCGAGCACGACACCGGCGGAGGCGATCGCGACGTCGGTTCCCGCTCCGATCGCCAGCCCCACGTCGGCGCGCGCCAGGGCAGGAGCGTCGTTGACGCCGTCGCCGACCATCGCGACGCGTCGCCCCTCTCCCAGCAGATCGGCGACGGTGGACTCCTTGTCCTCGGGGCGCACTCCCGCGAAGAACCGACGGATGCCGAGCTCGTGGGCCACGGCGGCGGCCACGGGCTGGGCGTCGCCGGTGATCATCACGACCTCGATGCCGCGGTCGGCCAGCGCGCGCACGGCGGTCGCGGACTCCGGCCGGATCTCGTCGGCCAGGCGCAGGGCACCCACCGCGCGACCGTCGACGACCACGTGCAGAATGATCGATCCGTCGTTGCGCCACTCTTCGGCGACCGGCAGCTCCTCGGCGCCCTCCTCGTCGAGGAGGGCGGGGCCGCCCACGCGCACCACTCTGCCGTCGACGACCGCCCGCACTCCGACCGCGGGAGAGGACGAGAAGTCGGTGGATGCCGGAACTGCGAGGTCCCGCTCGTCGGCGGCGCGCACGATCGCCCGGGCGAGAGGGTGCTCCGAGTCCGCCTCGGCGGAGGCCGCCCACGCGAGCACGGTGTCGGCATCGGTGCCGGGGCCGGCCTCGATCGCCGTCACGGCCGGTTCGCCGCGCGTGAGCGTCCCGGTCTTGTCGAACAGGACGGTGTCGACCGTGCGCATGCTCTCGAGCGCCAGGCGATCCTTCACCAGGACTCCGCCACGGGCGGCGCGTTCGGTCGCGATCGAGACGACGAGGGGGATCGCGAGACCCAGGGCGTGCGGGCACGCGATGACGAGGACCGTGATCGTGCGCACGACCGCGGAGTCCGGCATCCCGATGAGCGTCCAGACCGCCGCGGTGGCCGCAGCCGATCCGAGCGCGAACCAGAACAGCCAGGCGGCGGCGCGATCGGCCAGACGCTGGGCGCGCGAGGTCGAACCCTGCGCTTCGGTGACCAGCCGCTGGATCCCGGCGAGAGCGGTGTCGTCGCCGACGGCGGTGATCTCGACGCGCACGCCGGAGTCGGTGGCGACGGTGCCCGCGACCACGGCGTCGCCCTCGTCGCGATGCACGGCACGGGATTCGCCCGTGATCATCGACTCGTCGAAGCGCGCCGATCCCTGCACGATCCGGCCGTCGGCGGGGACGCGCCCGCCCGGTCGGACGACGACGACATCGCCGACGCGGAGTTCGGCGGGCGCGACCGACACGGTCGCCTCGCCCTCGACCCGCTCGGCCTCGTCGGGGAGGAGCGCCGCCAGCGAATCGAGCGCGGAGGTGGTCTGCGCGAGCGAGCGCATCTCGATCCAGTGCCCGAGCAGCATGATCACGACCAGCAGCGCGAGCTCCCACCAGAAGTCGAGCTCGTGGTGCAGCAGGCCGAGGCTGGCGCCCCAGGATGCCAGGAACGCGACGGTGATCGCCAGGGCGATCAGGAGCATCATGCCCGGGGCGCGGCTGCGGATCTCGGAGACGGCTCCGGTGAGGAAGGGCGCACCGCCCCACGCGTACATGACGGTGCCGAGAACAGGGGACACCCAGCGAACCCAGGCCGCGTCCGGGAGGGCGTAGCCGATCAGATCGGCGAACATCGCGGAGAACCCCGCGACGGGCACCGCGAAGACCAGCATGATCCAGAACAGTCGGCGGAACCGCGCGACATGGTCCGCGTGGCCCCCGTGGTCCCCGTGCGCGGAGTGCCCGCCGTGCGCGGGGGTCGCCGCCGTGGTGTGCTCGTGGTGGTCGTGCGAGGTCATGGCATCCCTCTCTCTGGATCTCAGCGCGCGGACGGCTCCGCGCGGAACCGCCGCAGGCGCAGGCTGTTGGTGACGACGAACACCGACGACAGCGCCATTGCCGCGGCCGCGACCACCGGGTTCAGCAGGCCCGCCATCGCCACCGGGATCGCCGCGACGTTGTACGCGAATGCCCAGAACAGGTTGCCCTTGATGGTGCCGAGGGTGCGGCGCGCGAGTCGGACGGCGTCGGCGACGACGAGCAGGTCGCCCGAGACGACCGTCACGTCGCTCGCCGCGATCGCGACATCCGTCCCTCCGCCCATCGCGATTCCCAGGTCGGCGGCGGTGAGGGCTGCGGCATCGTTCACGCCGTCGCCGACCATCGCCACGACCCGCCCCTCGGCCTGCAGCGCTCGGACGACCTCGAGCTTCTCGGCCGGGGTGACCTCGGCCCGGACGTCGTCGATCCCGACCTCGGCGGCCACGCGCGCGGCGGTCGCGGCGTTGTCTCCGGTCAGCAGCACCGGTCGCAGCCCCAGACGGCGGAAGCGCACGATGGCCTCGGCGCTCGTCGGCTTCACGGTGTCGGCGACCGCGATCGCGCCGAGGTACTGCCCGTCGCGGGCGACGGCGACGATCGTGGCGCGCTCGGCGAGAGCGTCGAGATCCGGACCGGATGCCGACGGACTCGCGCTCCACTGATCCCGCAGCCACGACAGCCGACCGGCGACCACGGCCGAACCGTCCACGATTCCCTGGACCCCCAGGCCGGCGTGCGCGGCGAACGACTCCACGGACGCGACACTCCCCGCGGCCGCGGCGATCGCGCGCCCCACCGGGTGCTCGGACGCGGCCTCGACGGCCCCGGCGGCGGCGAGCAGCTCGTCGCGGCTCACGCCCTCGGCGGGAAGGACGTCGGTCACGGCCATGCGCCCCGTCGTGACGGTGCCCGTCTTGTCGAGGACGATCGTGTCGACCCGGCGCGTCTGCTCCAGCACTTGCGGACCGCGGATCAGGATGCCGAGCTGCGAGCCGCGGCCCGTCCCGACGAGCAGCGCCGTCGGGGTGGCGAGGCCCAGCGCGCAGGGGCACGCGATGATGAGCGTCGCGACGGCGGCGGTGAAGGCGAGCTCCAGCGACCCGCCGGCGACGAGCCACCCGACGAAGGCCGCGACGGCCAGCAGGATGACGACCGGGACGAAGACCGCGGAGACCCGGTCGGCGAGGCGCTGGACCTCGGCCTTCCCGGTCTGCGCCTCTTCGACGAGCCGGCCCATGCGGGCGAGTTCGGTGTCCGCTCCGACGCGGGTGATCTCGACGACGAGGCGTCCGCCGACGTTGATCGTCGCGCCGACGACGCGCGCGCCGGGTGTCACCTCGACCGGCGTGGACTCGCCGGTGAGCATGCCGGCATCCACCGCCGACGTTCCCTCGACGACCAGGCCGTCGGACGGGATCTTCTCGCCGGGCCGCACGACGACGACGTCGCCGACCGCGAGGCTCGCGACCGGTACCTGACGCTCGCGCCCGTCGACGAGACGGGTCGCCGAGGTCGCGCCGAGGTTCAGCAGGGCCCGCAGCGCGCTCGACGACGCCGTGCGTGCCCGCGCCTCGGCGTAGCGCCCGGCCAGGAGGAACACGGTCACGAGCGCGGCGACCTCGAGGTAGATCTCGTGGGCGCCCGCCTCGGGGGCACCGAAGAGCGTGAAGCTCATCGTCATGCCCGGCATCCCGGCCCCGCCGAGGAACAGGGCGTACAGCGACCAACCGAAGGACGCGATGACGCCGAGGCTGATGAGCGTGTCCATCGTCACGGCGCCGTGGCGCGCGTTGACCGCGGCCGCGCGGTGGAACGGCCACGCACCCCACACCGCGACCGGCGCCGTGAGCGTGAGAGCGAGCCACTGCCAGTTCTCGAACTGCAGCACGGGGATCATCGACAGGACCGCCACCGGCACGGCCAGCGCCGCACTGATGAGCAACCGGGTGCGGAGGGCGACGGCTTCGGGGTCGACCGTGTCGTCGGCCGGCTCGGCGACCGCGGGCGGAGCGGGAACCTCGGCGCGGTAGCCCGCGGCCTCGACCGTGGCGATGAGGTCGGCGGGGTCGAGGTCGGACCCGCGCACGCGCGCCTTCTCGGTGGCGTAGTTCACCGAGGCTTCGACGCCGGGCAGTTTGTTGAGCTTGCGTTCGATCCGGGTGGCGCACGAGGCGCACGTCATCCCCGTGATGTCGAGTTCGACGTCCGTGGCGCTCATGCGGGCACGTCCGCGAGGGAGTAGCCGGCCTCCTCCACGGCGTCGCGCACGAGCGCGGTGTCGAGAGGGGTGGTGCTGGCGATCGTGACGCGCGAGACGTCGCCGACGCGGAGGTCGACCGACACCCCCCGCACGTCGGCGATCTCGGAGATCTCCTCGGTGACGCTGCGGACGCAGTGCGCGCACGTCATCCCGGTGACGCCGACGTGCTGCACGATGGCGTCGTCGGGGAGGGGAGTGGATGCCGGGGTCTCCCCGCCGCGGATGTCGCGGAGGCCCAGGTCGATGCGATCGTTCATGGTGTTCTCCTCGGGGGTCAGGAGCGGACGAGGCGGGCGATGGCGTCGTTGGCCTCGCGGATCTTGTCGGCGGCGACCTGGCCGCCCTCCGCGCTGGCCTCCGCGACGCAGTGGCTGAGGTGATCCGAGAGCAGTGACAGCGCGACCGTCTCGAGCGCCTTCGTGGCGGCGGAGACCTGCGTGAGGATGTCGATGCAGTACTTGTCCTCATCGACCATCCGCGCGATCCCGCGCACCTGGCCTTCGATCCGGCGCAGTCGCTTCTGCAGATCGTCCTTGTGTCCGTCGTACCCGTTCATGCTCGATACCATACCCCCCTAGGGTATGCAGGAGGGCCGGTCGGCCAAATGTCATCCGTCTCCGGTTCCCACCTCGATCCTCATCTCCGACGCCCTCGGGCCCTACGTGCTCGACACGACCGCCGGCTCCACGCCGGGCGTTCCCAGCGGCGTCTGGCGACCGGCCGACGGGACCGGGCCGACGCTCGTCGCGGCCCATCCCCTCCCGCCGCTCCCGCTCATCGTCGACGAGTGGAGCGCCGGGATCGACTGGGTCGCCCGGCAGTGCGTCGGAGCGGATGTCATCCTCGCCGGCGACCTCAACGCCAGCCTCGACCACCTCTCGGGTCTCGGGGTGGGCGACGGCACGGTCGGCGAGTGCCGGGATGCCGCCCAGGACGCGGGATCCGCGGCGCGGGGCACGTGGCCCGTGCGCCTCCCGCCGGTGCTCGCCGCGCCCATCGACCACGTTCTCGTCGGCTCGGCGTGGAGCGTGCGCGGATTCGAGGTGCGCACCGACTTCGACGACGCCGGCAGCGACCACCGTCCGGTCGTCGCCGTGCTCGCGCGACGGTGAGCCGCGCGGGTCACTCCAGCGTCGGCGGCAGCACGTAGACGATGTCGTCGCCGTCGCGCTCGTGCTCGACGAAGCCGAGGTGCGCGAGAGCGGCGTGGGAAGGGTCGTCGTCGGCCGCGACGCAGGCGTAGAGCGGGCGCTCCGGCTCGAGTGCGGTGAGCAGGCGCAGCGCCTCGGTCGCGGACTCCCGCGTCCTGCGGGGCGTCATGGCCAGAAGCGCCTCGCGATCTCCGTCCACGTCGAGCGTCGCGGCGAGGCCCACCACCTCGTCGCCGTCGACGATCGCGCGCGCCGTGACGAGCTCTCCGTCCACCCACTCATCGAAGGCGCCGCGGTCGGCGAAGGTGCCGCGCGGCCACGACGATGCGCTCGCGTGCACCGCGGCGTACGCGGCATCCCGGTCGTCGTCACGGAGGTCGCGGAGCTCGATGCGGGTCATGGCGTCACGTTATCGGGCCGGTCGCCGGCGACGGGATGCCTTGCGCTCGGCGCGACAGCGTCAGTAGAGGCCGTGCATCGTGAGCCAGAGGTGAGCGGAGCGCGCCGTGTCGCGGTCTCGGATCGCCTCGGCGAGTCCGTCGAACAGCTGGTCGCAGTCACCCTCTCCGGTGCACATCCACCCCTGGAGGTTCCGCCGCACGACGAACTCCGTCTGACGCAACGTCTCGCGCAACACGATGTTGCCGGACGCGTGCGTGAAGTGGGCGAGTAGGGCGAAGCCGGCGTCGACGTAGGCGGGCGACGACTGCGAGCGGGCGGCGTCCGCGACGGCGCCGAACAGACGCACTCCCTCGGCGATGTCGTCATCCGAGCAGCGCGGCAGGGCGAGGTGCATCGTCATCGCGATCATGTGCACCGCGTAGTCGCGCATGTCCGACATCTCTTGCGCCGTCGGGGTGCTCACGCGGGTGAAACGGTGGGGCGAGACCTCGACGAGCCGGATCGCCTGCAGGCGCTGCAGCGCCTCGCGCACGGGCGTGCGGGAGATGCCCATGTGGGCCGCCAACTCGACGTCACGGAGCCGGTCTCCGGGCCGAAGGCGCCCGTCGACGATCGCCTCGCCGAGGGCCGCATACGCCTCGTCGACGAGGGCGGAAGGCTGTCGCCGCGCGTCCACACGCGGAGTCTATGCCGGTCGGTTATCACACATCGCCGTCATAAGTCAGGAATTCATAGGTTTCGTGTCGCGCGAAGTGCTTTCGCGGAGGTAAAGTGATCGCCGTCACGCCTTGCGTGACATATCCGGGGGGATCCGTCGACGCCCGGGCTTCGAGCTTCTGCTCAGCCCGGGCGTCGTATGGGCTTAAGGGCAGCGCGCCCGTGACGGCGTGCAACGTTTGTGTCACGGTCCCGTGCGCGGCTCGGGTGGCAGCCGTTAGCGTGGGCAGTGACCGGCGCGCTCGGTGCCGGCACAGCGCAGAACGGCACGTCGATGAGCACGCAGGGCACGGTCAAGTGGTTCAACTCGGAGAAGGGCTTCGGTTTCATCGCTCCGGATGAGGGCGGTCAGGACGTCTTCGCTCACTACAGCGCCATCCAGTCGGGCGGATACCGCTCGCTCGAGGAGAACCAGCGCGTCGAGTTCGACGTCGCGCAGGGTCCCAAGGGCCTGCAGGCAGAGAACATCCGACCGCTTTGAGGGACTCCGCCGCTGCGCCGTCCGCGCGCGGCGCGGGTCAGCGCTCCGGCCGGACCAGGTCCAGGCCGGCCGCGGCGAACTGTCGCAACGTCGCATGCGGCAGGAACGCCCGGGTCAGCGCGGCGCCGATTCGCGTGAGATCGGCCTCGTCCCGGAAGAGCAGGTACATCGTCTCGTACCGCGGGTGGAACTTCTGCTTGAACCGGTGCAGCGACGAGAAGCCGTAGACCGGTTCGAGAATCTCGGACAGCCGCTTCTGCAGATCGGCGATCGCCCCGGCATCCTCGGGATACTCGTGCGCCAGCGGCGCGCCCGACAGCGACATCACCTCGGCACCCTCTTCGGAGAACGCCTTCGCCGACGAGCCGATCAGGTACTCCATGACGGGCCCGAAGCCGCCGTCCCGTCGCCGCATGAGGTCGAGCGTCCATCCGCGCACGCCGCCCTCGCCGTAGATCGGCAGCCAGGACAAGAACCCGTCGACGTCGCCCGCCGGTGAGATCGCGAGGGCGACGCGCACCTCGGGGTCGCCGGCCTCCTGCAGCGTCCCCAGGGTGAAGCCCATCTCCGGCAGGCCCTTGTCACCCACCCAGCTCTCCGAGATCGCGCGCAGCTGCTGCCGCACGCCCCAGCTCTCGTCCGCGAGGCGGGACAGCCGGAAGGTCATTCCCTCGCGCTCCGCCCGGTTGAGCGACGTGCGCACGGCGCCCCACGCCTTGCCCGTGAACTGCAGCCCGGGAAGGTCCACGATCGTGTCGTCGGCGACGACGATGCTGCGCCAGCCCGGCGGCAGAGCTTGCCGCGTGGCGTCGCCGGCGCTGAAGAAACACGGCGCGAGGCCGGCGTTCTCGGCCCGCTCGACGAAGGACCGGACGGTGTCGGCTCGCGTGTCCACGGGGCCGAGCGGATCGCCGAGCGCGAGGGCGACACCCGAGCGTCGCTGGAACGCGACGATCCCGCGGCCGAAGCGCGCGTACGACATCCCCTCCCACGTCGTCATCCAGGACAAGGTGCCGCCGCCGGTGGCGCGGAGCTCGGTCTTCACGGCCTCGACGTCGGGGGCGGGCGTGTCGCCGAGCGCTGCGCGTGGTCGCGCCCGGAACGCTCCGCGGACGAGGATCAGATAGACGGATGCCACGACCCACGTGACGGACGACGCGAACGTGATCGAGAGGTCGAGGTCGATCGTGCCCTCGATGCCACCGAGACCGATCGCCAGCACGATCACCCCGAGGAGGACCAGCAGGAGGGCGTTGAGCGCTCCGTAGATCACCAGGAGCACCCACGCCCATCGGCGTCCCCGGCGCAGACCGGTGGCGACGACGAGGACGACGACGGTGTTCACGGCGACGTCGACCCACGAACCCGACACCGGTGCGGACGTGCCGAACGGACCGGTGGTCGGGCTGAGGTACGTCAGGATGTCGATCGCTCCGAGGGCGCACACGACGACGAACGCGATCAGACGCTGCTCTCGGACCGACACCCCCTGGGGACGCAACGACCGGTCGACGCCGAGAACGAGGGCCACGGCCAGCACGTGCTCGAGGTCGTTGAGCGATCCCCAGTACAGGAAGACCACCGAGACCACGGCCACCAGTACGGTCCACGCGCGCAGACGCCACGGCGACGGGAGCAGAGAGATCGCCGCCGCGAGGCACACCACGATTCCGGGGGAGGGGCCGACGTCGAGCGCGGTGGCCTGCTCCTGAGCCCACGGCCAGGGGAGGAAGGCGGCCGCCCAGAGCACTGCGGATGCCAGGAGCACCGCACCGAGCTGTCCGCCGACGAAGTAGGCCGCGGCGACGCGTGATCCGCGACGGAACTCCAGATACCCCATTCCGGCCAGTCCCACGATGAGCACGGGATAGAGCCACGGCACGGACACGAAGAACGTTCCGGTGAGCGGGGTCCACCACCGTCCGGCCTCCAGTGCCGGAAGCCCGTAGGCGACGGTGTCGTGCAGCGATGAGGCCGCGAACGGCGACCACAAGCCGGCGGATGCCACACCCACCGCGAGCAGGATGACGACGAGCGCGGCGGTGGCCGGGAGACGGCGGGCGACGGCGGCGACGCGACGGAAGGTCAATCTCTCCCCCATGACGCTCACGATAGGGCACCGTGGCGCCGGGGCGGCGCGTTCACCCGTGCTCCGCGGCTCTCCACGCGGCGCGAGCCGCGGAGAGGGCCTGGAAGGCATCGGTGGCGGCGCGGGCAGCGGCCAGGTCGCGTCGAGCGGCGTCGAGACGGAGTCGGACCTCGATCGTCGGCGCATCCGCGAAGGCCTCGGCCGCGGCGACGGCCGCGCGGGCGCACGCGAGGGTGCCGGGAAGAGCGGCGCGGGCGGCCTCGAGCCGCTGACGCGCGCTCGGCGCCGCGCCGAGCGCATCGTCGCGCACCTCGCGGGCACGAGCCACCGTCTCGATCGCCGCGCGCGGGCGGCGGGGGAGTGCCTCGGCAGCCGCGTCGATCTCCGCCGCGACGATGGCCAGACGCTCGGCGGCATCGGGCGCGCACGCCCCCGGTCGGGTCTGCACGATTTCCCTCGCCGCTGCGATCTCGGCCTGGGCGGCGGCGATCTCGACCGCCGCGTTGTCGGCGGCCTGCAGTGCGATGCGGTGCGCGTCCTCGATCGCGCGCAGCATCCGCCCGGCCCGGCGCAGGGCCGCGGTCGCCTCGAGGACCCGCGGCTCGGCGACGGCAGGGTCGTTGACGGCGGCGTCGGCGGCGTCCAGCGCGGCGTCGGCGCGCTCCAGCGCCGCCCGTGCCTCGCTGTCGGCGCGGTCGGCATCCGCCCACTCCACATCGTCGAACCGCTCGCGCACATCGGCGACGAGCCGTGCGGGATTGCCGCTCGTGCGCGCGATCTCCTCGCGTCGGGCTCGAGCCGCGACGATGCGCGAGGTGGTGCTGCCGTGCGTTCCCGCCCACGCCGTCAGCCGGGCGCGGGATACGTCGACGGCGGTGATCCGACGTTCCAGCTCGTCGCGCAGCCGCACGGCGTCGGTGCGCCGATCGGACGGGAGCCGCGTCGACGACGCGAGGGCGGCGACCTCGGCGAATCCACGGTCGCGCCCTCGCAGGGCCGCCGCCCGCGCTCGCCGCAGATCGGTGGGCGCATCGTCGTCGCCGAGGACGTCGGCCGCTTCGAAGGCGATGTCCAAGTCGGTCGCCGCGTCGTCCAGGCGCAAGAGCGCCGACTCGGCGGCGGTGCGCTCGGCGGCTGCGGCTGCGGCGGCTCTCGGAGACCGTCGGCGTGCGCGGACGATCAGTGCGACGACCGCGACGACCACGAGCGCCGCCAGCAGCGCGAGCGACGCCGGAAGCGTCCAGCCGATGTCAGACACCGTCGGGGGAACCGGCGACGAACTGCTCCTCTGCCGCGGGCTCCGGCACCAGGAGCAGCGCGCGCAGCTGGTCGGTGTCATCCACCGCGGCCTGGGCGCCGTCGGCCTCGTGCGGCCAGCTGAAGCCCCAGCGGACGAAGATCACCGGCACACCGGCATCCGCCCCGCCTTCGACATCATGGTGCCGATCGCCGATGAGGACGGGGCGCGAGGTGTCGTAGCCGCGCACCTCCAGGCGCCGCAGTGCTTCGCGCACGATGTCGGACTTCGCGCTGAGCGTGCGCTCGTCGGGCGACGCGCCGACGGTGGCCTCGAGCGAGGAGGCGAGACCGAAGTGGTCCATGAGGGCAACGACCTGCACCTCGGGCTTCGAACTCGCGGTCGACTGCGGAATCCCGGCCGCGTGCAGATCGTGGACGAGCTGGGCGACGCCCGGGTAGAGCTGCGCGCTGCCGGTGTAGCCCTCGCTCTTGTTCAGTCCGCGGTAGAAGGTGACGGCTTCGGTCGCCTCGGCAGGCGTCATGCCGACGTTCACCTGGAAGGACTCGAACATCGGCGGCCCGATCCAGTGCGAGAGCTCGCCGCGCGTCGGCGGCTTCCGCCCGAAGTGTTCGAGGGTGATCGTCAGACGCCGGAGGATGCCCTCGGACGCGTCGACGAGGGTTCCGTCGACGTCCCAGAGGACGCACGACCAGGGGGAGCGCACGGGCATGGCCTCCACGCTACCCGGCGGTTCGCGGCACGAGCCCCGCGCCATGACGAACCGCACGAGACCGGAGTCAGAACAGCCGCGGAGCGCCCGATTCGGTGCCCTTCATCCCCTCGTAGTCGAGGGTGAGGCAGCGGATGCCGCGATCGGTCGCGAGCACGCGGGCCTGGGGCTTGATCTCCTGGGCGGCGAAGACGCCGGTGACCGGCGCCAGGAGCGGGTCGCGGTTGAGCAGTTCGAGGTAGCGCGTGAGCTGTTCGACGCCGTCGATGTCGCCGCGACGCTTGACCTCGATCGCGATCGTGCCGCCGTTGTCGTCGCGCAGCAGCAGGTCGACGGGGCCGATCGCGGTGGGGTACTCGCGGCGGACGAGCGTGAGGCCGTCGCCGACGACCGAGACCTGCTCGGCGAGGAGTCGCTGCAGGTCGGCCTCGACGCCGTCTTTGATGAGGCCGGGGTCGACGCCGAGTTCGTGGGTGCTGTCGTGGAGCACCTCGTAGATCTTCACGACCAGCGCGTCGCCGGACTTCTTGTGCGTCACGCGCCACTGCTCGACGACGCCGACGCTCGCGGCATCCTCTTCGGGCTCTTCGACGGTGAGCGTGCACGGCGGGCTCATCCAGTTGAGGGGGGCGTGCTGCACGTCTCGATGGAACGCGACGGTGCCGTCGGCCTTGATCATGACGAGACGGGTAGCGAGGGGGAGATGCGTGTTCAGTCGACCGGAGTAGTCGACGGAGCAACGGGCAATGACGAGGCGCACGGCTCCATTGTCCCAAGAAGCGCCCTCACGCGAGGTCGTCGGTCGTCACTCACCTGCTAGCGTCCACACGACGAACAGGATGCGAGACCATGTCCGAACTCTTCCGCAATGCCCAGCAGAAGCCGAGCTCGACCGAACGCCTGATCAACCCGGTCTTCGCGCAGCCCGGCGAGGCCACGACGCTCCCGCGCTTCGAGATGCCCGACAACATGATGTCGAGCGACACCGCCTATCAGCTGGTGCACGACGAGGCCATGCTCGACGGGAACTCGCGCCTGAACCTCGCCACCTTCGTGTCGACGTGGATGGATGACAACGCGAAGCGGCTCTACGCCGAGGCCGCCGACAAGAACATGATCGACAAGGACGAGTACCCCGCCACGGCGGCCATCGAGGATCGCTGCTGGCGAATCCTGGCCGATCTGTGGAACGTGCCCGACGCCGACGACACCATCGGTACCTCGGCGATCGGCTCCTCCGAGGCCTGCATGCTCGGCGGTCTCGCGCTGAAGCGTCTGTGGCAGGAGCGTCGCTCCGCCGAGGGCAAGCCGCCCGGGCTGCCGAACCTCGTGCTCTCGGCCGGCGTGCAGGTGGTGTGGGAGAAGTTCTGCAACTACTGGGACGTTGAGCCCCGTTACGTGCCCGTCTCCGAGGAGCACCTCGTGCTCGACGGCTTCGAGCTGGAGAAGTACGTCGACGAGAACACCATCGGCGTCGTCGCGATCCTCGGTCAGACCTACACCGGCCTCTACGAGCCGGTCGAGCAGATCGCCGCGAAGCTCGACGAGATCCAGGCCGAGCACGGCTGGGACATCAAGATCCACGTCGACGGCGCCTCGGGGGCGATGGTGGCGCCGTTCTGTCAGCCCGATCTGGTGTGGGATTTCCGCGTCGAGCGCGTGAACTCCATCAGCACCTCAGGCCACAAGTACGGCCTCGTCTATCCCGGGGTGGGGTGGGTGGTGTGGCGCAACACGGCCGCCTGCCCCGAGAGCCTGATCTTCCACGTCAGCTATCTCGGCGGCGATATGCCCACTCTCGCGCTGAACTTCTCGCGCCCCGGCGCCCAAGTGCTGCTGCAGTACTACCAGTTCCTGCGCCTCGGTCGGGAGGGCTACCGCATCGTGCAGCAGAACTCGATCGACGTCGCCACCTATCTGTCTTCGGAGATCGAGAAGATGGAGCCGTTCGACCTGGTGAGCCGGGGCGACACCATCCCCGTCTTCGCCTGGAAGCTGGCGCCGGGTGAGCGCAATTGGGACCTGTTCGATCTCGCCGATCGTCTGCGCATGCGCGGCTGGCTCGTGCCCGCCTACCCGATGCCCGAGAACATGCAGGATCTCGTCGTCCAGCGCATCGTGGTGCGCCTCGGCCTCAGTCACGACATGGCCGAGCT